>NZ_CAWNMS010000024.1:0-59071 GCF_963875605.1 Vibrio sp. V04_P4A5T148 | reverse complement strand
GAGCAAGCCTCAGCGCGTCGTGAGAGTGAAGAGAAGCAAAAACTCTTCATGGTGATTCAAGACGCTGTGAAGAAAGTTGCGGAAAAAGAAGGTTATGACATCGTTGTTGACGTGCAAGCTATGCAATATGGTAAGCCGGACTACAACCTATCAGAGAAAGTAATTAAACAACTTAAATAATATTATTATGGCAAAACTGACTTTAGCCGAATTGGCAACCATCACCGGGGGAGAGCTGTTTGGTGATGGCTCTGCGACAGTTTCCGCTGTCGCACCTATGGATAAGGCGCAGGAAGGTTACGTAACTTTCCTCTCTAATCCCAAATATAACAAACACCTTGGTCAATGCCGCGCAACGGTGATTATGGTCAAGGCTAGTGAACGTGAATTGTGTACAACCAATGTATTGGTCGTCGCTGATCCATACGTTGCTTTTGCAAAGGTGGCGCAAGCGCTGGACACGACACCGCGACCTGCGAGTGATATCAGCTCTTCTGCGGTTGTTGCACCGGATGCCCAGCTAGGGCAGAACGTTTCTATTGGTGCAAACTCGGTCATTGAGACGGGTGTGCAGCTGGGCGATAACGTCTCCATTGGTGCCGGCTGTTTCATCGGTAAAAACGCCAAAATTGGCGCTAACACCCAGTTGTGGGCAAATGTCAGCGTTTACCACGAAGTGGAAATTGGCTCGGCGTGCCTTATTCAGTCAGGTGCCGTGATTGGTTCTGATGGTTTTGGCTATGCCAATGAGAAAGGTGAGTGGATTAAAATTCCGCAAATTGGCACAGTCCGGATCGGTAATCGAGTTGAAATCGGTGCCTGCACGACAATTGATCGTGGCGCATTAGATGACACGATTATTGAAGATAACGTCATTCTCGATAACCAATTACAGATTGCACATAACGTCTGTATTGGCTATGGCACTGCAATTGCTGGCGGTACCATCATTGCTGGCAGCACCCACATAGGCAAATATTGCATTATTGGTGGCGGTGCGGTGATCAATGGCCATATCGAGATTGTCGATGGGGTCACTATTACTGGCATGGGGATGGTGATGCGTAGCATCACCGAGAAAGGCATGTTCTCTTCTGGTATTCCGTTGCAACCGAACAAAGAATGGCGTAAAACTGCCGCTCGCGTTCACCGTATCGAAGATATGCACAAGCGACTTAAAGCACTTGAAAAGTACTTAGAGCAGGAAGCGGAATCCTAATTCTACTTTTTCCCGATTAGGCTCGCCAATTGCGAGTCTTTTTCGTCTATAATGCCAAATAATTTTTGAAAGTTTTACTGTATAGGAATATGACTTTGACGACTGAAACGAAAACGATGCACATCACTGAAATTCAGAGGCTGCTTCCTCACCGTTACCCATTTCTGTTGATTGACCGTGTAATTGACTTTGAAGAAGGCAAATACCTTGTTGGCTTGAAAAATGTGTCAGTTAATGAACCTCAGTTCACTGGTCATTTTCCGCAGTTACCTATTTTTCCAGGTGTGCTGATTTTAGAAGCAATGGCACAAGCAACGGGCCTATTAGCATTCAAAACCTTTGGTGCACCGAAAGATAACGAATTGTATTACTTTGCTAGTATTGATAATGCGAAGTTTCGTAAACCTGTAGGCCCTGGCGACCAACTGATCATCGAAGTGCAGTTCATTAAAGAGCGTCGTGGTATTGCGTTATTTAATGGCGTAGCGAAAGTTGATGGTGAGGTTGTGTGTTCAGCTGAAATGAAATGTGCTCGTAGAGAGTTTTAATATGATTCATGAAACTGCACAAATCCACCCAAGTGCGGTGGTTGAAGATGGCGCTATCATCGGAGCTAACGTCACGGTTGGTCCATTTACTTACATCACCTCTGGGGTAAGCATTGGCCAAGGTACGGAAGTGATGTCGCATGTGGTCATCAAAGGAAACACCGTCATTGGTGAAGAGAACCGTATTTTCCCTCACGCCGTCATTGGCGAAGAGAACCAAGATAAGAAGTATGGTGGTGAAGATACGCGAGTCGTCATTGGTGATCGCAATGTTATTCGTGAAGCGGTGCAAATTCACCGTGGTACTATGCAAGATAAAACGCAAACAGTTGTTGGCAACGACAACCTATTGTGTGTGAATGCCCATATTGCGCACGATGTGATTGTTGGTAATCATACGCACATTGGTAACAACGCAATTCTTGGCGGCCATGTGACGGTCGGAGACTATGCTGGTGTTATGGCATTGTCGGCGATTCATCCTTTCTGTAGCGTTGGTGCTTATGCCTATATCGGTGGTTGTTCTGCTGTGGTGCAAGATGTACCCGCTTACGTGTTAGCACAAGGTAACCATGCTTCACCATTTGGCCTTAACCTTGTTGGTTTGAAGCGAAATGGTTTTGAAAAAGCCGAAATTCGCGCGCTACAAAAAGCGTATAAAGAGATTTACCGATCAGGTAAAACGCAAGCAGAGGTCTTACCTATATTGGTTGAGATGGCGAAAGAGTACCCATCGATTCAGCGTTTTACTGATTTACTAGAAAAAACTGAGCGCGGCATTATTCGTTAGTTCGCCACTGAATTTTGATTAATATCCGAAGATCGCTACTTGTTTAGCGATCTTTTGTCTTTTTGATGCCGCATAACGGCTGAGCGGATTCTGTTAGGAAACGATATGCACTCACATGAAAATCCCCTAAGAATCGGTATTGTTGCCGGAGAGCTTTCTGGCGATACATTAGGAGAAGGCTTCATTCAAGCCATCAAGCAGCAATACCCCAATGCACAATTTGTCGGTATTGGTGGCCCTAAGATGATTGCTCAAGGTTGTGAATCTTTATTTGATATGGAAGAGCTAGCCGTGATGGGTCTGGTTGAGGTGCTTGGCCGCTTACCGCGTTTACTGAAAGTTAAAGCGCAGTTGGTGAAGTATTTTAAAGCCAATCCGCCGGATGTGTTTGTTGGTATTGATGCACCAGATTTTAATTTACGACTAGAGCTTGATCTCAAAAAAGCGGGCATCAAAACCGTCCACTACGTGAGCCCATCTGTATGGGCATGGCGTCCCAAACGTATTTTTAAAATCGATGCGGCGACCGATCTAGTGCTGGCATTTCTTCCGTTTGAAAAAGCGTTTTACGACAAGTATCAGGTTGCGTGCGAATTTGTCGGCCACACACTGGCCGATGCCATTCCACTGCAACCCGATAAAATCGCCGCTCGTGAACTGTTGAAATTAGAGACAGATAAACAGTGGCTGGCTGTGCTACCCGGTAGCCGAGGGGGAGAAGTCGGTTTAATTGCCAAGCCATTTATTGAAACATGTCGACAAATCAAACAGAAATACCCTGATATTGGTTTTGTGGTAGCTGCCGTCAATCCCAAACGTAAACAGCAGTTTGAAACCATTTGGCAGGAGATCGCCCCAGAGCTCGATTTTGTTATTATTGAAGACACCGCGCGTAATGTCATTACGGCTGCAGATGCTGTGCTGCTTGCCTCTGGCACAGTCGCACTGGAATGCATGTTGCTCAAACGGCCGATGGTGGTGGGATACAAAGTGAACTGGCTTACCGGATGGTTGGTTCAGAAGCTTGCGATAACCGAATTTGTTTCACTGCCCAATATTTTAGCCGGAGAAGAACTGGTTCCTGAGTTCATTCTTGATGAATGCGACCCGCAACATCTGTTTCCTGCGGTCGATAGCATGCTTAGCCGTGATAATTCCTCTTTAATTGAACGTTTTACTGAAATGCATCACTGGATCCGCAAAGGCGCCGATCAACAAGCTGCCAAAGCGGTTTTAAGCTTGATTAACCATTAACGATTAAGAGCGATTGAAAAATAACGAGAGGAAAATAGACAAGATGGCAGAACAAACACTGACTCCTTTTGAATACCCTAAGGGCTATGTTTTGATTGCAGGAGTGGATGAAGTTGGCCGAGGTCCATTAGTGGGCGACGTAGTGACTGCCGCAGTAATCTTGGATCCGAATAATCCGATTGAAGGTTTAGCCGACTCGAAAAAGTTATCAGAAAAAAAACGCCTAGCGCTTTTTCCTGAAATTCAACAAAAGGCGCTCGCTTGGTCTGTTGGCCGCTGTTCACCAGCTGAAATTGATCAGCTTAATATTCTTCAAGCGACTATGGTGGCGATGCAACGCGCGATTGCAGGTCTAGCGATTCAACCTGATTTGGCTTTAATTGATGGCAACCGTGTCCCACAATTACCGATGCATGGTATCGCGGTCGTCAAGGGGGATATGCGTGTGGCGCAAATCAGTGCCGCCTCAATCATTGCTAAAGTGGTACGCGATAAAGAGATGGAAGCGCTCGATAAATTGTACCCACAATTTGGCTTTGCTCAACATAAGGGCTATCCAACTAAAGCGCATTTTGCCGCGATCGAACAGCATGGCGTCATCGCAGAGCACCGTAAAAGCTTTAAGCCAGTGAAACGCGTGCTGGGAATTGACTAATTGCGGGTGTCAGCCACGAGCAGATTCGCGTAGAATAACCGCCAAATCTTGTACCAAACCTAGCATCTAGGATTTTATTGCATGCCAGAACCAAAGTTTGTCCACCTTCGTGTCCACAGCGACTTTTCTATGATCGATGGCTTGTCCAAAGTGCCACCGCTTGTGAAAAAAGTGGCCGAGATGGGGATGCCTGCCGTGGCGTTGACCGACTTCACGAACTTATGTGGTTTGGTCAAATTTTATGGTACCGCTCATAACTGTGGGGTAAAGCCGATTATCGGTGCAGATTTTGTCATGCAATCCGAGGAGTTTGGTGATGAGCTCACCAAGCTGACGGTTCTAGCGAGTGATAATGTTGGTTATAAAAATCTGACCTTACTGATCTCCGATGCTTATCTACGCGGTCATGTGCAACACCTACCTGTGATTGATAAAGCGTGGCTAGTGAAATATGCCGAAGGCTTGATTGTGCTTTCGGGTGGAAAAAGTGGTGAAATAGGCAAAGCACTGCTTAAAGGTAATCAGGCGTTAGTCGATAAATGTGTCGAGTTTTATCAAACTCATTTTGTCGATCGTTTTTACCTTGAATTGACTCGCACAGGGCGAGCCGACGAAGAGAGCTATCTGCACTTTGCTCTAGAATTAGCTGAAAATAACGATCTGCCCGTCGTTGCAACCAATGAAGTGGTGTTTCTCAGCGAAGAGTTTTTTGAAGCGCATGAAATTCGAGTAGCGATTCATGATGGCTACACCATGGAAGATCCTCGTCGGCCAAAAAATTACAGCCCACAGCAATATTTGCGCTCCGAAGCGGAAATGTGTGAGCTGTTTGCCGACATTCCTGAAGCGCTGCAAAACAGTGTTGAGATTGCCAAACGGTGTAATGTTACCGTCCGTTTGGGGGAATATTTCTTGCCCGCCTTCCCAACGGAAGGAATGAAAGAAACCGAATACTTGGTGATGAAATCACAAGAAGGCCTTGAAGAGCGTCTTGAATTTCTGTTCCCCGATCCTGATGTTCGCGCACAACGTCGCCCTGAATATGATGAACGGCTGCAAATTGAGCTCGAAGTAATTAATAACATGGGATTCCCCGGTTATTTCTTGATTGTGATGGAGTTCATCCAGTGGTCAAAAGATAACGATATTCCGGTGGGACCGGGACGCGGATCGGGTGCGGGTTCATTGGTGGCTTACGCGCTCAAAATTACCGATTTAGATCCACTACAATATGATTTACTTTTCGAACGTTTCTTGAACCCAGAACGGGTCTCAATGCCCGATTTTGACGTCGATTTCTGTATGGATAAACGTGACCAAGTTATTGATCACGTTGCTGAAATGTATGGTCGTGATGCGGTATCACAGATCATCACCTTTGGTACTATGGCTGCCAAAGCGGTCATTCGTGACGTGGGACGCGTGCTTGGTCATCCGTTTGGATTTGTCGACCGCATTTCAAAGCTTATTCCACTAGATCCAGGAATGACACTCGAAAAGGCGTTTAAGGCTGAACCCGCGTTACCTGAGCTGTACAACAATGACGAAGACGTCAAAGAGCTGATTGATAAGTGCCGAATTCTAGAAGGTTGCACGCGTAACGCTGGTAAGCATGCGGGTGGGGTGGTGATCTCCCCAACCACAATTACCGACTTTTCGCCGATTTATGCGGATGCTGAAGGGCATTTCCCCGTTACTCAATTTGATAAGAACGATGTTGAAACCGCAGGCTTAGTCAAGTTTGACTTCTTAGGTCTACGTACCTTAACCATTATCGATTGGGCACTAGGGCTGATTAACCCGCGCTTACAACGAGAAGGCAAAGAGCCCGTTCGTATTGAAGCTATCCCGTTAGAAGACCCAGTTTCATTTCGTGTATTGCAAAATTCTGAAACCACCGCGGTATTCCAGTTAGAATCGCGCGGCATGAAAGATCTGATCAAACGTCTCCAGCCAGACTGCTTCGAAGATATCATTGCACTAGTGGCTCTGTTTCGCCCTGGGCCTTTGCAATCGGGTATGGTGGATAACTTTATCGACCGTAAACATGGCCGAGAGGCGATCTCCTACCCAGATGAAAAATGGCAACATGAGTCATTAAAAGAAATTCTAGACCCAACCTACGGCATCATCTTGTACCAAGAGCAAGTGATGCAGATCGCCCAAGTCCTAGCCGGATACACACTAGGCGGCGCGGATATGCTGCGCCGTGCGATGGGTAAGAAAAAGCCAGAAGAGATGGCCAAGCAGCGGGCGATTTTTGAAGAAGGTTCGATAAAAAACGGCGTGGATGGCGAATTGTCGATGAAAATCTTCGACTTAGTAGAAAAATTCGCCGGTTACGGGTTTAACAAATCGCACTCTGCGGCTTATGCTCTGGTTTCTTATCAAACCTTATGGTTAAAAACCCACTACCCAGCCGAATTTATGGCGGCAGTAATGACGGCCGACATGGACAACACCGAAAAGGTGGTTGGCTTAGTGGATGAATGTTTACGCATGAATCTTAAAGTGTTACCACCGGATATTAACGCCGGTTTGTACCGCTTTAACGTCGATGAAAATGGCGCGATTGTCTATGGTATTGGCGCGATCAAAGGTGTGGGTGAAGGGCCGATTGAAGCGATTTTAGAAGCGCGCACAGCAGGCGGTTATTTTAAAGATTTGTTTGATTTTTGCGCCAGAATTGATTTGAAAAAAGTCAATAAGCGTGTGATTGAAAAGCTTATTTATGCGGGTGCTTTGGATCGTTTAGGCCCACACCGTGCTGCAATGATGGCCTCATTAAATGATGCTGTGAAAGCGGCCAGCCAATTCCACCAAGCTGAAGCCTTTGGTCAGGTTGATATGTTTGGTGTATTGACTGATGCGCCAGAAGAAGTAGAGCATAAATATACGCAAGTCCCCGAGTGGCCTGAGAAAGTTTGGCTTGAAGGTGAGCGCGATACATTAGGCCTTTATTTGACCGGGCATCCAATAAACGCACATATTAAGGAACTTGCGAAGTACACCAGTTGTCGACTAAAAGATGCCACGCCAACGCGACGCGATCAATCCGTCACTTTAGCGGGGTTAGTGATTGCTGCTAAAGTCATGACCACCAAGCGTGGCACGCGGATTGGCATCATGACGTTAGATGATCGTTCAGGACGTATGGAAGTGATGTTATTCTCTGATGCGTTAGAGCGGTATGCAGAGCTGTTAGAAAAAGATAGAATTTTAGTGATTTCTGGACAGGTCAGCTTTGATGACTTCAATGGTGGCCTTAAAATGTCGGCGCGCGAAGTCATGGACTTGGGCAGTGCGCGTGAAAAATATGCCCGTGGCTTGTCGATATCGATTGAACAATCACAGATAGACAGCCAGTTTTTTGAGCGCTTTAGTCAGATCTTAGAGCCTCACCGAGCAGGGACTATACCTGTCAATGTATACTACCAACGCGCAGAGGCGAGAGTGCGACTCACTCTTGGTACGCAGTGGCGTGTAACCCCAAGTGATACATTGTTAGACGAATTGAAACAGCTACTTGGCAAAGATCAGGTAGAACTCGAATTTAACTAAAATTTGGCGTCAAATATGTTGAACGCTGAGTATAAAAGGATCGGTAGATGAGCCTAAATTTTCTAGAATTTGAAAAACCAATTGCTGAACTTGAGGCTAAAATTCAGGCGCTACGCGACGTGTCTCGCCATGGTGGTGATAAGTCCGTTGATCTCGACAAAGAGATCGAACAGCTAGAAAAGAAAAGCTTAGAGCTTAAGAAGAAAATCTTTGGTGATTTAGGGGCATGGCAAGTGGCTCAATTGGCACGCCATCCACAACGCCCTTACACGCTTGATTACATCAACCATGTCTTCACTGAGTTTGACGAGTTGGCTGGTGATCGCGCTTTTGCTGATGACAAAGCGATTGTCGGCGGCATTGCTCGTTTAGAAGGACGTCCGGTGATGGTGATTGGTCACCAAAAAGGACGTGAAACGAGAGAGAAAGTAAGACGTAACTTCGGAATGCCAAAACCAGAAGGCTATCGCAAAGCGCTACGTTTGATGAAAATGGCTGAACGTTTTGGCATGCCTATTATTACCTTCATTGATACCGCAGGTGCTTATCCTGGTGTTGGCGCTGAAGAACGTGGCCAATCTGAAGCGATTGCTACAAACCTAAAAGTGATGTCAGGCTTGAAAGTGCCAGTTATTTGTAATGTTGTCGGTGAAGGTGGCTCTGGTGGCGCTTTAGCGATTGGCGTGGGTGACTACGTGAACATGCTGCAATATTCCACTTATGCGGTAATTTCGCCAGAAGGATGCGCTTCAATCTTGTGGCGAGATTCAGATAAAGCGCCGCAAGCGGCTGAAGCGATGGGCTTAGTCGCTCCTCGCTTAAAAGAGCTTGAGCTGATTGATGAAATTATCGAAGAACCATTAGGTGGCGCGCATCGCGATCCAATACAAATGGCCGCCAATATGAAAGCAACACTGCTAAAACAGCTTGCTGATTTAGAGCCGCTGAATGAAGAAGCATTATTGGCTCGTCGTTATCAACGTTTGATGAACTACGGCTACTGCTAAACAGCAGAGCGAACAATAAATAAAAAGGGTTGGATTCTGTCCAGCCCTTTTTTATCGGCCCGATTTCAGGACTGGTTTGCTTGGCGCGTTTCAAGGTAAACTGGCATCAATTCCTCTTAGCGCTGAAAACCCATGTCTGAACTTTATTCGCTATTTTCACACGTTATCAATCGTCATCGCTTAGCAAGCAGCCAATTAGTCTTGGGTTTTAGTGGTGGCATGGACTCGCGGGCGATGCTTGAACTATTGGCGCAATATCGTGACGAAACCTCCTGTGAGTGCTGCGCTGTTTATGTTCATCATGGATTAAGTCAACATGCCGATGAGTGGGCCAAACAGTGCCAGCGCTGGGCCCAACACGCCGCGATCCCTTTTTTTATTGAACGGGTGCAACTCGATACCGCTAGCGGTGAAAGTTTGGAGTCATTGGCGCGTATGGCGCGTTACCAAGTTTTAGCGAAATACATTAACACTGACGATTTGTTGCTAACTGGACAGCATAGCGATGATCAGATCGAGACATTTTTTCTCGCGTTAAAGCGTGGTAGTGGACCCAAAGGACTTTCTTCGATGGCACAAGCGATGCCATTTGGCGCGGGGAAAATCGTCCGTCCTTTGCTTGCGGCGACTCGCGTACAGATCGAAAGCTTTGCCGTAACCCAGAATTTGGATTGGGTCGAGGACGAAAGCAACCAAGATACCCGTTTTGATCGTAATTTTATCCGCCATCACATCACGCCAGTTCTTACGCAGCGCTGGCCGCATATTCACCAAGCGGTTGCTCGTAGTGCGACATTGTGTGCTCAGCAGCAGGTGTTGCTTGAAGAGCTGCTACAAGAGGCAATGCAAGAGGCAAAGATGCCTGATGGCAGTTTATCAATTACTGCGCTTTCTCATCGCAGCGAATTAGCACGCTATCAATTGCTAAGAATGTGGCTTGCTCAATTGGGGGAGCCAATGCCGACTCAAGAACATTTGGCGATGATTTGGCAACAAGTGGCGTCTGCGCGTATTGATGCTAATCCTCGGCTTAAACTAGGGCAAAGTGAGATCCGCCGCTTTGACCAAAAGCTATATTGCATCCAAACTTATCAAGACATTTCAGATTGGCAGGCGATGATTGTGCCCGATCAATCACTAACCTTGCCTGATGGACTAGGTAATCTGAGGTTATCGTCTCATGGTGCTAGCAAGGGAATAGCTTTGCCCGATGATTGCCATCAATTAAGCGTTACGTTTAATCCTGAAGGGCTGGCAGCATGCCCTTCAGGACGAGTGGGAAGTCGAAAGCTAAAAAAATTGTTCCAAGAGTATGGCGTGCCGAGTTGGTTACGACGAAGAACGCCAATATTGATGCATCGGAATCAAGTGGTTGCGATTGCAAATTTATTTGTTGATCGTGACTTCAGTGGGCAAGATTGTGAACTCATCTGGGACAAATGAACGCTTTTCATGCAAAATTCGTATAAAACATACAATGAATATGGACATAAAGGTGGAGCAATGAAAAAAGTCGCGATTGGAATAGTTATGGGTTTTACGTTGTTAGCGGGAAGCGCGTTTGCTGGAGACCCAGCCGCAGGGCAAGCCAAAGCGGCTATCTGCGCGGCGTGTCACGGCGCAGACGGGATTGCCCTTATTCCGGGATACCCAAATCTAAAAGGGCAAAATGAGCAATACCTTATCTCATCAGTTAAAGCCTACAAGAATAAAGAGCGTAATGGTGGTTTAGCCGTCGTAATGCAAGCGCAAGCGGCAATGCTCAGTGATGCCGATATTGAAAACTTAGCGGCCTATTTCGCAAGTCTTAAGTAAATGACAGTGAACGGGTTTCAATCAGCCCAAGCGTTGCTTGGGCTTTTTATTGATTGTTTTTTTTTGCTAGCAGATAATGCCACCAATTGACGAAAGTGTAAGGGATGAACATGAAAAAAATCGAAGCCATTATTAAGCCATTTAAACTTGATGACGTCCGCGAAGCGTTAGCTGAAGTAGGGATCACGGGTATGACTGTTTCTGAAGTAAAAGGATTTGGTCGTCAAAAAGGGCATACTGAATTGTACCGTGGCGCTGAGTACATGGTGGATTTCTTACCTAAAGTGAAGCTTGAAATTGTGGTGACTGACGATGTCGCTGATCGCTGCGTTGACACCATTATTGAGACGGCGCAAACGGGAAAAATTGGTGATGGTAAAATTTTCATTACTAATATTGAACGAGTGGTACGAATTCGTACCGGTGAAGAAGACGAAGACGCTATTTAGCCGTACACCGAGAAGAAGGGAGCCAATGGCTCCTTTTTTGTCTCTTTATTAATACATCCCTACCAATTTTGTTGAACGTTATGAAAAGAAAATATCTGCTTGTTTTGCCGCTGTTGCTGATTACCGCGGCTGTGGTTAGTTTTTTCTCTATTTTTACTATTCCTTCAACGCCGCAATTGTTGACTATTGATGGGAAAAACGCTTCATCTCCACTGATTTGTTACGATAATCCAAACGCTCGCGCAATTGATGTGCGTGGTCAGCTTAATGTACTGGTTTGGAATATCTATAAACAAAATAGAGCAACATGGCAAAGTGAGCTGGATAAATTCAGCCAAGATGCCCAATTGGTGTTGCTACAAGAAGCGAGCATGACCTTGTCATTGAAAGAGTGGATCAGCCAAAAGCAGTGGGGAGGGACACAAGCGGATGCTTTTCGTGTTTTTGGTGAATCAGCCGGAGTGTTAAATCTTGGCAGGCAGATGCCAGTATTAGCGTGTGCTTACACCGAATTAGAGCCTTGGTTACGCTTACCCAAATCGGCGATTTACGCCCTGTATCGTTTAAGTGATGGTCAGACTCTGGCGGTTGTAAACCTGCATGCAGTGAACTTTACCTATGGAACGCAAGAGTATACCAATCAGCTGGAAGCGTTACTCGTTCAATTAAAAACACATCAAGGGCCGGTGATTGTCGGTGGCGATTTTAATAGCTGGAGTCAAGCAAGAATGGACACATTAACCGCTGCATTAAATCGTGTGGGTTTGAAGGAAGTGTCGTTCGAACCCGATCACCGTGTTCAGTTTGTAACGGGCTTGGTGCTTGATCATCTTTTTTATCGCGGTTTAACACTACTCAATGCAAAAGCGCCCGTAACGGACGCTTCTGATCATAACCCACTATTGGCGAGTTTTAGTTTATAACCACTTTCTAGCTGATGGCGATGTACAGCGCCCAAATCAGGTAATAGCCAATCCAAGGCAGCGCCGAAATCACCAGAGCTTGGCCGCGTTCAAGCTCTGTCCATGCGCCCACCGCCGCGTAGCCAAGTACGATGTACCAAGGCAAAAGCAGTGGGAAGGAGCTGGCAAATTGAGACCAATCATTAGTCAGTGGCAACTTAATTAGGCCATTTAAACTATTAAGGTCAGCAGCGTAAGTCATCACGTGGCCATGTTTGAGTAATAAGCTCGCGTAACTGGCGAGATCGCCCAACACGGCTGGGAAAGTGATGACAGCACTTGCGGCAAACCAACGCCAGAAACCGTGCTGATGTTGGCTCTGCTTGGTCGCCAAATTGAACCACAATGCCAACATGAAAATCGTTAGCGTGCGGCCTACCACATCACTGATAATTTCGCTGGCCATCAAGGTGTTGGCATCTAACATTTCAAGCTGAGCGGGGTTGACCATAGCCAACTGCGCCGAGAGCCCAGCTTTTAACCATTCAAGGTTAACCACGTCAAAATAAGCCCCCCAAAATAGAAAGGGACTCAGGATTAAAAAGAGATAAGGTTGCCAACCCCATATGCCGCGTTGATAAAGGGCTAAAAAACAAGACGTGGGGGAACGGAAAATATCCACCAACATGATTAACGGGTTACTGGAAGGATTCATACACTGACCTTAGTGACATCGACGTAGAGCTTGAGTTTTTGACCCGGCTTTAAGTACTTTTGGTTTGCAAGCTCGTTCCATTTTACAATGTCGAGGCTTTTGACTTTAAACTTATTAGCGATGGCGCTGAGTGTATCGCCGCTACGCACTTGATAAAAGACGGTGCGAATGATGGCACCCTCACTGCTATTTTTCCAAATGACCAGTTTTTGGCCAATCTTCAACGTGTCTCTTGGCCCCATACCGTTCCACTTTGCTAAGGACTGATGGGAAACATTGTGCTGTTTGGCAATGCTCCATAAGCTATCACCTCTGGCTACCGTATGAGACAGCTTATACTGACCACGGGCCATCGCTTGCGTTTTTGCTAAGCGGTTACTGGCACTGAGTGCGTATGCTTTTTCGTCTTTTACGGATGTTGGGATCATTAAATACTGCCCAACGCGAATGACGTTGCCATTGAGATTGTTGGCCGTCTGAATTACTTTGCTGGTGGTATTGTGCTGTTGAGCAATCTCACTCAAGCTATCGCCGGATTTTACCTTGTAGCGTACTAATTTCATCCCCTTACCGCGATTCTCTTCAACTTTCTGAGCAAAGCGTTCCACTTTATCTACTGGGATAAGCAGTTGATGAGGTCCCGTCGGCGAGGTCGCCCATTGATTGTAAGCCGGGTTGTAACTTTGCAACTCTTTCACGCTCATTCCGGCGTAATTGGCGGCAATGGCAAGATCAAGCTGTTCTTGAGGGTCGACTAACGTTAACACTGGTTTGTTAGCGATCGCTGGGATTTCAATGCCATATTTTTCTTGATTGGCAACAATATCGGCCAGTGCGAGTAATTTAGGGACGTAGCCTGTGGTTTCATCGGGTAAATCGAGTGAGAAAAAGTCGGTTGGTTTACCAGCCTTGTGATTTTTACGAATCGCGCTAGAGATCCGCCCACCACCGCTATTATAGGCGGCAATCGCATGGCTCCAATCACCATCAAAACGCTTATTTAATGCAGTGAGATAATCCAAAGCCGCATCGGTGGCGGCGTCTACATCTCGTCTTCCGTCATACCAAAAATTTTGCTCTAGGCCATACATCTCTCCCGTACTCGGCACAAATTGCCACAGCCCCGCAGCGCTACCGTGTGAGTAGGCAAAGGCATCAAACGAGCTTTCAACAATAGGTAAGAGTGCTAACTCAAGTGGTAAGCCGCGCTGCTCAATTTTCTCAGTGATAAGGTAAAGAAATGGCTTTGCTCGCTCGGCAACAGTTTGTAGGTGATTAGGGTGTTTAAGATACCAAGTTCGATAATAATTCACTGATTTATGATCTGGGATATCCATCGACAACTGCATTGCGATGCGCTGCCATACGTCCGCTTGCTCTTGTGGCGTGATCACTTTCGGCGTTGTCTTTTTTGCAGATGACGACTTTTGTTTAGCCATCTCTTTTTGTGTCTGAATCTGAGGGCTATTTGCCTCTTTGGCATTTGGCGCTGTTGTTTGGTCTGTTGGCTGAGTGATTTGGCACCCCGCTAACAAGAGCACCATCACCCAGCTAAATTGAAATCGCATCTATCTCAGCCCTTTGACTTAATGGCTGCTGATAATACTTGGCACTTTATTGCTATGACAAGCAGCAAATCGTCAAAATTCGTTCTTCCACTCACGTAACGCGGTAAAAATTGATAGAGGATCGGTTTGTTGAGTACGATTCGCGACGGATTTCATCACACTCTCTTGCTGGGTCCGCAAAAATGGATTGATCCATTTTTCTTGGCGGATCGTGGTCGGTAATGTCGATTTCTGCTGGGCTCGGAGCCGGTTGACGGTATCTCGATACTGTTGAAGTTGGTCATTATCGGGCTCAACGGCTAAAGCAAATGCGACGTTACTTGCGGTATATTCGTGCGCGCAATAGACCTCAGTCTCTTCTGGCAATGCGGCAAGTTTACACAGTGACGTAAACATTTGCTCCATTGTGCCCTCAAAAACACGGCCACACCCTGCGGAGAACAGTACATCGCCACAAAACAGTTTATTGTCACCGACATAGCCTATGTGGCCTTTTGTGTGTCCTGCGAGATCAAGCACCATAAAGATTTCATTGAACAGTTCTAGCTGATCGCCAGCTTCAACCGTGTGCGTTAAGGTAGGAATAGGTTCATGAGCGGGACCAACAACGTTAATGCTGGGAAACTGGCGAACCAGTTCTGCAACACCACCAATGTGATCATGGTGATGGTGGGTAATTAATATTGCTTCGAGCGTTAATTGATGCTTCGAGAGGTACTCAAGCACTGGTGCTGCATCACCGGGATCGACCACAGCACAACGCTGATCGCTATTTTGGATCAGCCAGATGTAATTATCATTAAATGCGGGTATGCTTTTGATCTGTAACATGAGTATCTCCAATCACCGAGGTGAAATAGGTTATCGATGAAGCCAGCGCGTAGCGAAAAAAAATTAGATAAGCCTCATTCTTGGTCCCAACTTAAAAATGGCCAGTGGGTTAGTGATTCTATTCAGACTCGGCTTGATGAATGGTGCTCTAAATTATTTGGCTATCATATGCTTAAGCTCGGTGGTTTGAGTTGTGAGCTTGCCAGTTGCAACTGCAATATTCAACACCAAGTTCATCTTGATATTGAAAACCCACTCCATACGGTGATTGCCGATAGCTACGAACTGCCTTTTCTCGAAAAGAGTTTTGATGTGGCTATTTTAGCGCACCAACTGGATTATTGTGGCGATCCGCACCGTATCTTACGCGAAGTTGATCGCGTGATGATGGATGATGGCTACATCATTATTACGGGGTTTAATCCAATCAGTTTTACGGGGATCGCAAGTTTGATGCCTTGGCGAAAACATAACTTACCTTGGAGCGGTCGTATGTTTACCGCTAACCGAATTAAGGACTGGCTGAGTGTCTTGAACTATCAAGTGATTGACTGTGACCAATATGCCCTTTTTCCGATGCAAAAATATCAACCCATGTGGGCGTGGTTGGAAAATGGTATTGGCGACTGGGCCGCTCCATTTGGTAGCCTGTATTTCATTGTAGCGCGCAAACGTACTTATCCCTTGAAACCGATTAAACCTCATTGGCGTTTTAAACGGCGTCTTTCGCCAGTTAGCTTGAACTACCGTTTATCAACTCAGAACCAAGATAAGGCCTGTGACCCTTATTCGGATGCTTGATACCCAATATCGTCTTCGGTTGGGTTTTCTGCTGCATTGCGTGCTAATTCATCGCACATTTCATTTTCACGATGACCCGTATGGCCTTTCACCCAGCGCCAGTCAATGGTATGGCGGGCGCTTTCTTTATCGAGTGCTTGCCATAAATCGGCATTCTTCACTGGCTTTTTATCCGATGTTTTCCAACCGCGTTTTTTCCAGTTGTGGATCCACTGAGTAATACCTTGACGAACGTATTGGCTGTCTGTGGTGAGAATAACATTACATGGTTCTTTCAGTGTTTGCAGTGCAACCACTGCCGCTAACATTTCCATTCGGTTGTTAGTGGTGAGTCGGTAGCCTTTGGCTAACGTTTTTTCGGTTTCTTTGTAACGAAGGACAACCCCATAACCACCCGGGCCAGGATTACCTAAGCAAGATCCATCAGTGAAAATTTCCACCTGTTTTGTCATGATTTGATACTATTAGGTTACGCACATTATTGGCATAGTCTGACATACATATCCTTATGAATACTAGCAGCAATTCCCAATCCCAACGTATCGTCGTTCTCGATACGGAAACCACGGGTATGAACCGTGAAGGCGGCCCTCATTATGAGGGACACCGCATTATTGAAATCGGTGCCGTTGAAATTATCAACCGCAAGCTGACAGGCCGCCACTTCCATGTCTACCTGAAACCCGATCGTGAGATTCAGTTAGAAGCGATCGAAATCCACGGTATTACCGATGAGTTTTTGATGGATAAACCGCAATATCGCGATGTGCATCAAGAGTTTTTAGATTTCATCAAGGGAGCTGAGCTGGTGGCACACAACGCTCCCTTCGACGTCGGTTTTATGGATTACGAGTTTCGCAAGCTCGACGCTAAAATCGGTAAGACGGAGCAGTATTGCAAAGTGACCGATACGCTTGCTATGGCAAAGCGTATTTTCCCCGGCAAACGCAACAATTTGGATATACTTTGTGATCGTTATGGTATCGATAACTCACATCGTACCTTGCACGGTGCATTGCTCGATGCGGAGATATTAGCGGACGTTTATCTGCTGATGACAGGTGGGCAAACCTCTTTACAATTTAATGCTGGAACGCGCAGTGATGGCAGTGTGGGAGGAGAGTCAATAAAACGAGCTATCGCAGGTCGGAAAAAGCTAAAGGTTTTGCATGCTTGTGCCGATGAACTACAAGCACACCAAGAAAGATTGGATCTAGTCGAAAAGAGTGGAAGTTGCCTTTGGCGTCAGTAGGAGAAAATATGTTGAGGATAATGGTGGCTATTGCTGCGCTGATGTGGAGTATTGGCGTTTTTGCGGCAAATCCCTCCTCGATGTCGCTACTCGATAATCGTTTTCGAGTGGATCCAACCATTTCACAAATTACTTTTGTCGTGTATCGCGAAAAGTCATCTCAGCCAGTGGTGCTTGTGCGGCCAGATGGTAAGAAATATTACGCGTGGCGGTACGATGAGAATATGCGTTGGTATCAAGAACCCACAATGGATATCATTTCAATTGATAAGCCAATGCCTGGCCCTTGGCAGGCTATAGGAAAGGTTTCGCCACAAAATAGCATTAAGCTAATCTCACACTTGCAATTGGATACAGATGTATTTCCTAGCCGTTTGTATCATGGTGAAGAATTAAAATTTACAGCTCGCTTAACCTCCGACGGTAAGCCTTTATTGTTGAGAGACTTTCTCGATAGAGTCAACTTAAAAGTAACCTTTACTAAATACGTTGAAAATGAAGAAGATCTGATTAAAGAAGCGCGTCCATTACCGGAAGTGATTGGTGAATTTGCCGATGATGGACGTGGTTTAGATGAACAGCCAGGTGATGGCATTTTCACTGTAGCGCTGCCCATCACCCCAATGCCGGGTAAGTATCGCGTTAGGATCACCTCTGGCAACGGCGTGTTTTTACGCGCCCAAGAGCAAGAGGTGCTGGTTTACCCAGCTCCAGTCTCAACCACCTTTATCCAATCTCGTGTTGATGGTGCGCCACATCAAATTGTTTTTTCGGGTGAGCAAGGAATGATAGCCCCAGGCTCCATCGTTGCCCATGTCGAACATGCGAATATTTATGATGATATCTTTATTACTGAGGGGCAGTCAGAAAAAGAGGCGCTAAAGTTAAGTTTAGAAATTCCATACAATGGAGACAACGGTAACTATCGTTGGTCTGGAAGATTGTATGCGACAGAGCTTGCCAGCCAGCGTCCACTTTACTTCCCGCTTGCTGAGCATACTTACAGCGTGGTTGATGATGTCAACATTGAGGAGACTCGCCGCTTACAGATTGAAGAAGAAATCCAGCAGCGTAAGCTTGAACAAGAGCAGTTGATTATTCAGATGAGAGAGGAAGCAACGAGCCGCAGTATTATGTTCATCGTGATTGGTAATATTGGTGCGATATTGATTGGGCTTTTGGCGTGGTTTGTGATGCGTAAGATTAAAGCGAAAAAGGCGTTGCAACCCGAATTACAGTTGAATATGCCGAAGAAATAACAAGGGATGTTGCCGAGTTGGCAACCTCTTGATTCTGTATTCCAGTCATAAAAAAGGGCGTTTAAAACGCCCTTTGACATTCAATAGATTGACTTACGCAACATCATTCATTGCCGGATATTGAGGCTTTGCGGCCAGTTCCTGTGGCGCAAAATCATCGACATTAATGGTATACAAACGATGAGCCTCAGCTTCCGTTAATAGCTGTGCTTCTTGTTCGGTTAGAATTTTTTGTTGTAAGCCAATGGCAGCCACTTCATCTAAACGCAAAAATGGACGGCGTTGATTGGTGACGCTGCACACTTTATCGAACAAAGGCTCTGCACGTAAAATGATGTCCAGTGCTTGTTCAATCTTACCCGCCGCATTATGCGCCGTTGGGGCGAGATATTGGTTGCGACCAATGCGTGAACGAGTTTCACTCGGTGTTTGCAGGATCTGCGCAACTTGGCTATCTAATTTATCGCTAGGTGCTTTGCGTACTCGACCAATCGGCATCAACAATATACGAAGTACCTTACCAATCGCTTTATTCGGGAAGTTGGCTAAGAATTCATCAATGGCGACTTCCGTCTGCTTCAAACTGTCTTGCAGACCCCAATGAACCAAAGGAAGATCCTCCACGGGACGACAATCATTTTCAAAACGCTTAAGTGTGGCAGAACTGAGGTAGAGTTGGCTCAAAATATCGCCAAGGCGTGCTGACAAACGCTCTTTACGTTTGAGAGAGCCTCCCAATACAGCCATCGAAATATCAGAAAGCAGTGCTAAGTTAGCGCTGTAACGGTTTAGTTGTTGATAGTAGCGTTTGGTTGCATCATTAGTCGGTGCAGATGAACCAAAACCATCGGTAACACCAAACCAAATACTGCGCACAAGATTACTCATGGTGAAGCTGACGTGACCTGCAAGAGCGGCGTCAAATTTCTCAACGGCATCAGAATCTTGTGAATAAGCGGCGTTCATTTCTTCTAAAACATAAGGATGACAACGGATAGCGCCTTGACCAAAGATGATCATTGAGCGAGTCAGAATATTGGCCCCTTCGACGGTTACGGCAATCGGTGCACCTTGGTAGCTGCGAGCTAAAAAGTTAGCAGGACCAATACAAATGCCTTTCCCGCCCACGATATCCATTGCATCAATAATGCTGCGTTGACCACGGTGGGTACAGTGGTATTTGACTATAGCGGAAATGACCGAGGGTTTTTCGCCCAGATCAATACCAGCTACGGTTAAATTGCTCGCCGCATCCATCACATAAGCGTTACCACCTAAACGTGCTAATGGCTCTTCGACACCTTCCATATGGCCAATTGGTTGCTTAAATTGACGACGAATCCGAGCGTAAGCTCCTGTTGCTAGCGCCGCAGTTTTAATTCCGCCCGTCGAGTTAGAAGGTAACGTAATGCCACGTCCAACCGATAAACACTCTACAAGCATACGCCAGCCTTGTCCTGCCATGCTTGGTCCGCCAATAATGAAATCAAGCGGCACAAATAAGTCGTTAGCACGTGTCGGACCATTTTGGAATGGAACGTTCAATGGCATGTGGCGATTGCCAATTTCAACTCCTTTTAAGTGGGTTGGGATGAGCGCACAAGTGATGCCAAGCTCTGTTTTATCCCCAAGTAAGCCGTCAGGATCGCGCAGTTTGAATGCTAGGCCTAATACGGTTGCAACCGGGGCGAGCGTGATGTAGCGCTTGTTCCACGTTAGGCGCATCCCTAACACTTCTTTTCCTTCCCATTTCCCTTTACATACCACGCCAAAATCAGGAATTGAACCTGCATCGGAACCCGCTTCTGGGCTGGTTAATGCAAAGCAGGGAATCTCTTTACCTTCCGCTAAACGTGGCAGGTAATGGTTTTTCTGATCTTCAGTACCATAATGTTGTAAAAGTTCGCCCGGGCCTAAAGAGTTCGGTACACCAACGGTGGATGAAAGCACTCCAGATACACCCGTTAGCTTTTGTAGCACAATGGATTGTGCATAAGCTGAAAACTCCAAGCCGCCGTATTGTTTTTTAATGATCATGGCGAAGAATTTATGATCTTTTAAATATTGCCAAACCTCAGGAGGTAAGTCGGCTAATTCATGCGTAACTTGATAATCGCTAACCATGGCACACACTTCGTTGACTGGTCCATCAATAAAGGCTTGCTCTTGTGCACTTAATGTCGGCGCTGCAATTTTGTGTAGTTTGTTCCAGTTCGGTTTGCCTTTAAACAGTTCAGCTTCCCACCAAACGGTTCCTGCATCTAATGCCTCTTTTTCGGTTTGTGACATTGCTGGCAGCACTTTTTTGAACAGTGTTAATGCTTTTTCGCTAATCACGCTTTGACGGATAGAGGGAACGGCTAATAAAGCGATAGCCGCTAAATATAGCAACCATCCAATCACCCCGGTGTAATCCAGCAGGGTAAGAACCACCATGGTTACCGTTAGCGCAACTAATGCGCTAAAAAGTGACATTCGGTGGTAGAGGCACACACCGAACACGGTGAGAAAACCAAGTATAGAGAGCAAGATGTCCATAATTTCATTCCTTTGAGACTGTATTCACGCCATTGCGGCTGATTTTTGTCAGTGCATTGGGAAGTGTTGTTAGTCGTCTCGTTTGTGTAAGTGGTCTAACCAGTGCTAAGTGTAATCAAATTATTAACGAAATGTAAAACCTTGTATTGTTCAAAAAGTGATCCATGTAGGGCAAAACCTCAAAATAAACAACCCATAGAGGGCTTTCTGGAGTGGGAAGCGGGAGAAAACAACAATTCTTGAAGTCGAACTATCGACAGAAAGGATGGTTTGGGTAAACTCAAGCCTGTTACTGGCTCTTGATTGATGGAGCCTATCGGTAAACAGATTAAAAAGAGAATATATCTATGTACCAGGATTTAATTAAAAGTGAATTGACCGAAGCGGCTGACGTGCTAAACAAATTTCTTAATGATGAGCATAACATCGCTCAAATTGAGGCCGCCGCAAAACTGATTGCCGACTCATTTAAGCAAGGCGGGAAAGTGCTCTCTTGCGGTAATGGCGGTTCCCACTGTGATGCAATGCACTTTGCTGAAGAGCTAACGGGGCGCTATCGCGAGAATCGTCCGGGTTATCCTGGTATTGCTATTTCAGATCCAAGCCATTTGTCTTGCGTTAGCAATGATTTTGGTTACGATTTTGTATTCTCTCGCTATGTGGAAGCGGTGGGTTCAAAAGGCGATGTCCTGTTTGGCCTATCGACTTCTGGTAACTCGGGGAACATTTTGAAAGCGATTGAAGCGGCCCAAGCCAAAGGGATGAAGACCATTGCACTGACCGGTAAAGACGGTGGGAAAATGGCAGGTTTAGCGGATATCGAGATTCGTGTCCCGCACTTCGGCTACGCGGATCGTATCCAAGAAATCCATATCAAGATCATCCACATCGTTATCCAACTGATTGAAAAAGAGATGGCGTAAGAAAGTTCAACACCGTTCTTTTCTTTTAATGTGTTTGTGGTTGCAAAAGGGAGTGCATTAAACCATGTGTGAATTGCTCGGTATGAGTGCCAATGTGCCGACTGATATTTGCTTTAGTTTTACTGGGTTGATTCAGCGTGGCGGCAACACGGGGCCGCATCGTGATGGTTGGGGAATCACTTTCTATGAAGGGAAGGGTTTTCGCACCTTTAAAGACCCTAACCCTAGCTTTCAGTCAAAAATTGCAGAGCTTGTGCAGAGTTACCCTATAAAAAGTCGGGCAGTGGTTAGCCATATTCGTCAAGCAAATCGGGGTGGGGTGAATTTGGAAAATACTCACCCATTCACTCGAGAATTGTGGGGGAGATATTGGACGTTCGCTCACAATGGACAATTGGCTGATCATCAGCAGCTAGAAACTGGGCGCTATCGCCCTGTTGGTGAAACCGATAGCGAGCAAGCTTTCTGTTGGTTGTTAAAGCAGTTAGAAGCGCGTTATCCTGAACCGCCTCAAGATATGCTCAGCATGTTTCAATTCGTTGCGAAGTGTTGCGATCAACTTAAGCAGCAAGGTGTGTTTAATATGCTACTTTCTGACGGTGAGTTTGTGGTGACCTATTGCACGAATCATCTGTACTGGATTACTCGACGTGCCCCCTTTGGGAAAGCAAGTTTACTTGATGAAGATGTCGAGATTAACTTCCAAGAAGAAACAACGCCTGATGATGTTGTGTCAGTGATTGCGACTCAGCCACTGACGGGAAATGAAACTTGGCAACGAATGAAGCCAGGCGAATATGCGATTTTCCATTATGGCGAATACGTTGATGGCAATGCGCAGTTCTTAGCTGACATTCCGTTTGCCGCGGCAAAGCCAAGCTGCCAAGCACCCATTTAAGTTTTGTATTCTTAAGCTTGTCTATTTACTGCTGTTTGAATTGTATTTGAGATGACAATAAAAAAGGTTGCTGTTGAGGCAACCTTTTTCGCACTATTTAGAGATACGATTTATTCATCGAAAGCATAACCATGCATGCCAAGTAATTGTCCATCTAAATAGGCTTTACCTTCACGCATTTCCAAGCGTCCTTCAACGAACCATTGTGCCACTAGTGGGTAAATTCGATACTCTTGAGCTTGGACACGTTGAGTCAGAATCTCAACGGTATCTTCATCAAAAATAGGCACTTTTGCTTGTAGAATGACTGGGCCACCATCAAGTTGTTCAGTCACAAAATGCACACTGGTGCCATGCTCTTCATCACCTGCGTGAATCGCGCGTTGGTAGGTATTCAACCCAGGATATTTAGGAAGTAAAGAAGGATGAATATTGAGCATCCGTCCTAAATAGTGACGCACAAACTCACCACTCAGAATACGCATGTAGCCAGCAAGAATGATTAAGTCAGGCGCGTATTGGTCAATTTTCTCCATCAATACCGCATCAAACGCATCTCGCGTGTCAAAGGCATTTGGGTCAATATGCACCGCCGCCGCACCTGCTTTTTTAGCTCGTTCTAAGCCATAAGCAGTTGCTTTGTTTGAAAAAACAGCCGTTACTTTGCCATCTTTAATTTTCGTTTCACACGCATCAAGGATAGCCTGTAAGTTGGTGCCATTTCCTGAAACTAAAACAACAATACTTTTCATCAGTTATTTGATCTCTACTTGCTCTTCATCGAGTTGAGCTTCAGCAATATGACCGATAACCCACGCATTTTCGCCTTCCGCTTGCAGTAATTGAACTGCCGCTTGTGCTTGATCCATTGGAAGCGCAACAATCAGTCCGACACCACAGTTAAATGTGCGGTACATTTCGTGAGTGGTTACATTCCCTTTTTCTTGCAGCCATTGGAAAATAATTGGCCATTCCCAGCTATTGCCGTCAATCACCGCTTTCGTCCCTTGCGGAAGAACGCGAGGAATGTTTTCCCAGAAACCACCGCCAGTAATGTGTGAAATGGCGTGAATATCGTGCTCGGCGATCATTTTAAGTGCTGATTTGATGTAAATTTTGGTTGGTGTCAGTAAGTGCTCACCAATCGTTTTGCCAGCCAAGTCTTCATTTTTGTCGGCACCTGATACTTCGAGGATCTTGCGAACTAATGAATAGCCGTTTGAGTGGGGGCCGCTAGAGCCAACCGCAATCAGAGCATCACCTGCTGCTACTTTTGAGCCATCGATGATCTCTTCTTTTTCAACCACACCGACACAAAAGCCAGCGACATCGTAATCTTCACCTTCGTACATACCCGGCATTTCAGCGGTTTCACCACCGATCAAAGCGCAACCTGCTTGCACACAACCATCGGCAATACCCGACACCACATCAGCAGCTGTATCTACATCCAATTTGCCCGTGGCGTAGTAGTCCAAAAAGAAAAGCGGTTCAGCACCTTGAACAATCAAATCGTTAACACACATTGCAACCAAGTCAATGCCAATGGTGTCGTGCTTATTCATATCCAATGCGAGGCGAAGTTTTGTGCCAACTCCATCGGTGCCAGAGACTAAAACAGGATGTTTATATTTGGTTGGTAGCTCGCAAAGCGCGCCAAAACCACCAATGCCACCCATAACTTCAGGGCGACGAGTGCGTTTGACGGCGCCTTTAATTCGTTCAACAAGTGCATTGCCTGCATCAATATCTACGCCAGCATCTTTGTAACTAAGAGAAGTGTTATTACCGCTCACGGGGAAGTCCTCGGTCATAAGTTGGATATGAAAACGGCGCTATTCTAACAGGGCTTAAAACAAAAAGGAAAACGTTTGCGTCAGTTTTTTTGTTTATAATTGGCACTGAAATTAGCATAAAAAGTGTGTACAATTCGAAGGTTTGTTTAAATGTCGTCGGAGATGAAAATGAAAGTTGTTGAAGTTAAACACCCTCTAGTTAAGCACAAACTTGGGTTAATGAGGGAAGGGGATATCAGCACTAAGCGTTTTCGTGAGTTAGCTACAGAAGTGGGTAGCCTACTAACTTATGAAGCAACCTCAGACTTTGAAACAGAAAAAGTGACGATTGAAGGCTGGAATGGCCCAGTTGAAATTGATCAAGTCAAAGGTAAAAAAGTAACGGTAGTACCTATTTTGCGTGCTGGTCTTGGCATGATGGACGGCGTTTTGGAGCACATTCCAAGTGCGCGGATTAGTGTTGTTGGCATCTATCGTGATGAAGAAACGCTTGAGCCTGTCCCTTATTTCAACAAACTCGCTTCTAATATTGAGGAGCGAATTGCGCTTGTGGTTGACCCAATGCTGGCAACTGGCGGTTCCATGATTGCGACGATCGATTTGCTCAAGGAGCGCGGCTGTAACCAATTTAAAATTCTCGTTTTAGTTGCAGCGCCTGAAGGCATCGCGGCGTTAGAAAAAGCGCACCCTGATGTTGAGCTCTATACGGCGGCAATTGATGAGAAATTGAATGATAAAGGTTATATCGTTCCTGGTCTTGGCGATGCTGGTGATAAGATTTTTGGTACGAAATAAGCGTTAATTTTATACTGTCTTAAAGGAGAAACGAAAGTTTCTCCTTTTTTATAGTTGCTTCAGTGATGCGTCATTACGGTCATTTTATTGCTCAACAGAATTAACGCATTGTTCGATGATTATTTTTTAAGGCTTAACGTACTGCTTTTTCTGTGGCTATTAGCTGGCGCACCTTGTGATGAATTTGTGGGTCGGCGCGGTGCTCTTTTTGTATTTGGAGCATGGCGAAACTCATCGGCATTGCGTCCTTGGAACGTTTTTGGCTTTTGATTTCTGCGTGCCGTCGAGGTTTGATTTTGCTCACGACTATCAAACAGTTTTGCATCGGTAGCTTTGCGAATACGCTTACCCGTCACATCAAGCTTGGACGCGCCTTCCGTACCGCAAGAACTCTCACACATTGCTAATATTTCAGCGACTTCCTCGTCGCTTAAATAACGCCATTCACCATTCGGGATACCGTCTAGGCTGATGTTCATAATACGAACTCGGCGTAGTTTAAACACTTCGTAACCTAAGGCCTCACACATACGACGAATTTGACGGTTTAACCCTTGTGTTAACACAATTCTAAAGGAGAACTTCGTTTCTTGGGTTACTTTGCAAGGCAGTGTCACCGTATCAAGAATTTCCACACCAGAGGCCATCTTATGTAGAAATTCGTCGGTGATGGGTCTATCTACTCGGACGACGTACTCTTTTTCATGGTTATTACCAGCACGTAATATCTTATTGACTATGTCACCATCGTTAGTCAGAAAGATCAGTCCATCTGATGGTTTATCTAATCGACCTATCGGGAAAATACGTTTGTGGTGGCCAATAAAATCAACAATGTTACCTGGAATATCGCGCTCTGTTGTGCAGGTGATTCCAGTCGGTTTGTTAAGGGCAATATATATCGGTTTTTCTTTTGATTTTAATGGATTACCATCAATGCAAACATCATCGTTTGGCGTGACTTTAGTGCCCATTTCCGGCAATAGTCCATTGATGGTTACTCGGCCTTGTTCAATTAACTTATCGGCCTCTCGACGAGAACAGAAACCAGTTTCACTGATGTATTTGTTTAAACGAATGGTGGCTTGTTGTGACATAGATTGCTCTTACGTTTCCCAACGGCGGTGAATAAAAAGAAAGCAACACTCTAAGTGTTGCCTATTAACGTTGCTATATTTTAGCAGTTAATATTAATTAACCAAGGCGTTTTTAATGACACTCATGGTTTCCAGCCTTTCCCCATCACTTTTCCTCAACAAGATATAGACGGCATTGACGTCTTTATTTATGCGCTGAGGGAATACTCTTATTTGCATGAAAAAATGGAAACTATTTTGAGACAGGTGTTCTTATCGAACCGCTCTTGAGTAGCTGAATGATGCCATTCATCAAAAAGATAGAGTTATTAACGCGATAAAAAACCGGAGCAGACAGATAATCCACCCCGGTGCATAGCGTCACACTATTTTTCAATAGGTGCTAAGCGATCTAGTGAGGAGATTTGTCATTCATCACTTTATAAATGAAGAAACCGCCATAAAACAGCATAAGACCAAAAGCACCAAAGATTACTATCATTGAAGATAGTCCCACAGCATTACCAAATAGGAGATCAAGCCAAAAGTCCATGTTTCCTCCAAAGTTTCGAAGACACAGCCAAGTTAAAGTTTGCTCTGTTTGCTGACACTGATCTGGATCAATTATGTTGCATAGGTTAACTTGATGTTTCTATTGGTGTGTAATTAGTCACGTTTTTATGTGTATTTGATGGTGATTTAGCCAATGAGTTTGTTATTTGATGGAAATAAGATTAAAGGCTTGCGTCTTAGTTTTAGATGAGTAATATACGCATCCGTTCTAGGCAAAAAGCTCGGAACTGCTCGCTAAGTGCAGAGCAAAAATTTCGGTGAATAGCGCAGCTTGGTAGCGCATCTGGTTTGGGACCAGAGGGTCGGGGGTTCGAATCCCTCTTCACCGACCATATTTAAAAGCCTCGCAGTAATGCGGGGCTTTGTTACATTTGGAAGCGGTAAGTTTTTTCGTTACCAAAGAGAAAGGGGTTCGCCTCTTTCATTATCTGGCTCTTCACCGACCACATTAAAAGCCTCGCAGTAATGCGAGGCTTTGTTGCATTTGGAAGCGGTAAGTTTTCGTTACCAAAGAGAAAAGGGTTCGCCTCTTTCACTATCTGGCTCTTCACCGACCACATTAAAGGCCTCGCAGTAATGCGGGGCTTTGTTGCATTTGGAAGCGGTAAGTTTTTTCGTTACCAAAGAGAAAAGGGTTCGCCTCTTTCACTATCTGGCTCTTCACCGACCACATTAAAGGCCTCGCAGTAATGTGAGGCTTTGTTACATCTGGATGTGATCATTTTCATTACCAAAGAGAAAGGGTTTTCCTTTTCCTCTTTCTCTATCAGGCTCTTTCACTGTCCACCCTTCACAGAGTAAATTCAACTATTGAAAATAGCAGTCAATATTCCACGATAATAAATAGCATTAGGATGTGTATAAAACGTCACTTTAGCGCATTTTGACGTTTGATGAGTCATTACAATTTATGACCTATATCACGATTTAACCTGCCAAATCCCTTTAATGAACTTCTCGCCTTGTAGTGAGTAGTGATCTCTATTCATAAATTCATTTTTGTTATGCATTTTTATGTGATCTTTCTCAAGTTAAACTCGTCAAATAATAAATTACGGTTTTGACGTTAATTTTAATTTGTTGATTTTAAATGGTTTTATTCTGATTGTGTTTTAGGGAATTTGAACTGGATCACTTCGTGTAGCTAATTATTTTACGCTTAGAAATAACTCCTTGTATGGTGAATGCCTTAGGTCACAAGCCTTTATGCTTGTTGCTGTTTTGAGTCCTTTTAACAGGATATTGGGTTTTTATTTTAAAGGTAGGGTGAGTCAAATGTTGAAACCTAGTTTGATTGCTGTTTCGGTTATCGCCACATTATCAGGTTGCTCTTTGTTGCAATCACCAGAGCAGAAAGTAGTCGATGCGCTGGCGGAAAATTTGGATATTCATTACACCGTAGTAACCAATCACGGGGCAGATGAAGGATTGGCATGTCAGGCTCTCGAAGCGGAATGGGCATCGTGTAATAAAGTGAACATGACCTTGGTTAACCAAGGTGAAGCCGTGAATTCAAAGCAGTGGGCTATCTATTTCCACAGCATTCGACTGATTCTGGATGTTGAAAATGATCAATTCAAAATTACCCGTTTAACGGGTGATTTACATAAGCTTGAACCTACTGATAAATTTGATGGTTTTGCTGCGGGCGAAGAGGTTGTTTTGCCTCTGGTCGCTGAGTATTGGCAGTTGTTTGAAACGGACTTTATGCCGCGTGCATTCGTTGCGGCGCCCAATACAGAGCCTAAACTTATTGTATCTCTCAATACAGAGGACACGTCGTCATTTGTGCGTGGGCTTGAGGGCGACAATATAAAACGCACCACCAGCGATAATAATGTGTTTGCCACGGCCATCAGCCGATTTGAGAGAAATAGCGATGTATCACTGCAAGATGTATCAACGGCTCTGTTACCAACGCCTCTAAAAACAACGCTTGGTCAAGGTGTTGTTGACATTACTCGTGGCCTTAAGCTTGATGTGAAGGACTTTGCGACGGATCAGTTTTCAGCATTGCAGGCGCGTGCTAAAACGATTGGGCTGAAGCTTGATGGAGAGTTGGCGGTTGGTGTTGCGATTACACCGAGCGAATTTTCTGACCAGATGGCGACATCGGGTGCTTATGAGTTGGAGATTGCACCGAATGCTATCTCTATTCGTGCATTTGATGAGGCGGGAGCTTTCTACGCCGTTCAATCTATTTTGGGTTTAGTGGATAGCCAGAATGTCACAGCGCTGCCAGCGATCCGCATCGAAGATGCTCCACGTTTTGATTACCGTAGTGTGATGGTGGATGTCGCACGTAACTTCCATTCTAAGCAAGCGATTTTGGCCACGTTAGATCAAATGGCGGCTTATAAGATGAATAAATTACATCTTCATTTGACCGATGATGAAGGTTGGCGTTTAGAAATTCCGGGCTTACCTGAATTGACCGACATTGGTGGACAGCGCTGCTTTGATTTAGATGAGAAAAACTGCTTGCTGCCACAGCTTGGCTCCGGTCCAAATTCTGATAACTTTGGCTCGGGTTATTTTAGTCGAGCCGATTACATTGAAATCCTCAAGCACGCTAAAGCGCGCAATATTGAAGTGATCCCTGAAATTGATATGCCAGCCCATGCTCGCTCTGCGGTTGTTTCAATGGAGGCTCGTTTTGATCGTTTGAGCCAAGAGGGGAAAACCGAACAGGCTAGCCAGTATCGCTTGATGGATCCTCAAGACAGCTCCAATGTTACGACGGTTCAGTTTTATGATAAGCAGAGTTTTATTAACCCTTGTTTAGACTCGTCTAAACGTTTTGTGGATAAGGTGATCACTGAAGTGGCCTTGATGCACAGTGAGGCGGGCATGCCTTTATCGACTTGGCATTTTGGTGGCGATGAGGCGAAAAACATCAAATTGGGCGCGGGTTTCCAAGATATTAATGCGACGGAAAAAGTCAGTTGGAAAGGTAACTTAGATCTTTCACAACAAGATAAACCATTTGCGAAATCGCCACAGTGCCAAGCATTAGTCAGCCAAGGAGTAGTAAGTGACTTTGCTCATTTACCGAGTTATTTTGCTGAGCAAGTATCGGAAATTGTCGCCGATAAAGGGATTGAGAATTTCCAAGCATGGCAAGATGGCTTGAAATACAGCGAGGGAGAATCCTCTTTTGCCACGCGCAATACACGTGTGAACTTTTGGGATGTCCTCTATTGGGGCGGTACAAGCTCTGTTTATGAATGGGCAAAACAAGGTTACGACGTAATTGTTTCTAACCCTGATTATGTCTACATGGATATGCCTTATGAAGCGGATCCTAAAGAGCGCGGTTATTACTGGGCCACCCGTGCGACCGATACGCGCAAAATGTTTGGTTTTGCACCGGAAAATATGCCGCAAAACGCTGAAACTTCATTAGATCGTGATGGTAATGGTTTTGTCGGTAAAGGAGAGGTGACGTCGAAACCATTCTACGGCTTGTCAGCTCAATTGTGGTCAGAAACGGTTCGTAATGATGAGCAGTATGAGTATATGGTTTTCCCTCGAGTGTTGGCTGCCGCTGAACGTGCTTGGCATAAAGCGGAGTGGGAAAACGACTATAAAGTAGGGGTTGAATACTCTCAGCAAACGAACTTAGTCAATAAGTCTGCACTGAATCAAGATTGGACTCGTTTTGCTAATATTGTTGGGCAACGTGAGCTGGCGAAACTGGAAAAAGCTGGCATTGATTATCGCCTGCCAATTCCCGGAGCTAAGATTGAAGCGGGTAAATTGTCGATGAATTCGTCATTCCCAGGCGTTGAGCTGCAATACTCATTAGATGGTCAACAATGGCTTACTTACTCGAGCATCGAACAACCGAAGGTGTCCGGTGAGGTCTGGATCCGTTCTATTTCTGCTTCAGGCGAGCGAGTCAGCCGAGTAACTAGTGTTAAATAACTCGTAGCCATATCAATGCACCCAAATGAAAGCCTCCGCATCTGTCGGAGGCTTTATTACATAAAATCAATTACCTTCGTGGTGAGCAAACTCAAACACCTGACCTTGCTCGTTAAAAGCAAAAACCGAATAGGCTTCTTTCTTATCACCAGATTCCATACCTGGAGAACCGATTGGCATACCGGGCGCGGCTAACCCTTTGGCATTTTTCGGTGGATTAGCGAGAAAGGCTTGAATATCTGTGGCTGGAATGTGACCTTCGAAAACATAGCCGTCGATAACGGCTGTATGGCAAGAGGCGAGCTTGGGTGTAATGCCCAATTGTTGTTTTATCGCCGTCATATCTTCTTGCAATTGCTCGTTAACCTTAAATCCTGCTTGTTGCATGTGAGTGGACCACTCAGTACAGCAGCCACAATAAGGGGATTTGTAATTGGTCATCTCGGTCACCGTGGCGAATGCGGAGTAGCTCATAAGAGACAAGGTGCTAAGCATAGCGGCTGTGATCATTTTCATTTTTATCTAACCTCTAAGAGTGAAAAGGGGATTTAAATAGACGCAAGCGGTTAGCGTTGCTCACGACTGTGATTGAGGACAAAGCCATTGCCGCTCCTGCAACTACAGGGCTAAGTAAAAAGCCAAAAGCGGGATAAAGCACACCAGCGGCAATGGGAATGCCGAAGGTGTTATAAATAAACGCGCCCAATAGGTTCTGCTTCATGTTTTTTACTGTCGCTTTAGAAAGAGCGATAGCATTGACTACGGCAAGCGGTGAGGAGTTGAGCAATGTCATTTGCGCACTCTCTATTGCGACATCACTGCCACTGCCCATTGCGATACCAATATCGGCTTGCGCAAGGGCTGGCGCATCATTAATACCATCACCGACCATGGCGACGATTTGGCCTTTCTCTTGTAACTGCACGATTTTTTGTGCTTTTTGATCCGGAAGTACTTGAGCGATCACTTGCTGTATGCCTAGTTGTTTGGCGATTGCAGTGGCCACGCTTTGGTTATCTCCGGTTAGCATCACGGTACGAATGTTCATTTTGTTCAGTGTGCTGATAGCTTGTGCAGCGTTAGGTTTGATTGGATCAGCAATTGCGATGAGACCTTTGAGTTCACCGTTAATGGCAACCGCGACCGGCGTCCACGCTTGTTCTGCGTAGTGTTCAATGGTCGTTTGTGCTTGAGTAAGAGGAACGCCCAGTGACTCAAGGTGCGATAAAGAGGCAACGACGACGGAATCACCGCCAATATTAGCCATTAGCCCTTTGCCTCTTAGGTTGGTAAATTGCTCGACTTCGGCGCTGGTTGATACCAGCGGTTGCGCATAATGGCAGATAGCCTTGCCAAGAGGATGTTCAGAGCGCAGTTCCAAAGCGTAAACAAGGGTTAACAATTTGCTATCTTCAATTCCCCACGTGACTAAGTTCTGAACAGTTGGTTTACCTTGAGTGAGCGTACCTGTCTTATCAAATACTACAGTGGTGATTTTGCTTGCCGATTGCAATACATTGGCATCTCTGATCAAAATACCCATTTCAGCGGCTTTACCAACTCCTACCGTAACCGAGAGTGGAGTAGCTAAACCCAAGGCACAAGGGCAAGCAATGATCAATACTGTTGTCGCAACCACTAGCATATAACTGGCCTTAGGTTCAGGGCCTACAAAGTACCAAATCAGAGCAGAAAACAGGGCAATCATAACCACTGTCGGTACAAAAATAGCGGATATCTGATCTGCCAGTTTGGCAATGGCTGGTTTACTGCTTTGCGCCTGACGCACCATTTGGATGATGCGCGAGAGCATGGTTTGCGCCCCTACGCCAGTGGCTTCGATGACTAAGCTGCCATCATGATTGATGGTGCCTGCCGCAATGGCATCGCCTGCCACTTTTAGGACGGGGATCGGCTCACCAGTGAGCATGGACTCATCAACATAAGATTCACCGCTGAGGACTTTGCCGTCTATCGGCACTTTTTCTCCCGGTTTTATGCGTAGTTGCATGCCAAGTTGTACTAATTCAACCGCAATCTGTTGATCGCCTTGCGCCGTGATGCGTGTTGCTTGTTGTGGCTGCAAGTTAATTAGGGCTTGCAAGGATTGGGTTGTCTTTGCTTTGGCTTTCGCCTCAATGTAGTGGCCCAGTGAAATCAAACCGATAATCATCGCGCTGGCTTCAAAATAAACATGACGCGAGGCGACGGGAAACCAAGTTGGGTAAATCACTACCAACATTGAATAGGCCCAAGCCGCTCCGGTTCCTAGGGCAACTAAGCTATCCATGGTGGCGCGCCTATGGGTTAACGCAAGCCAAGCATGGCTAAAAAAGTGGCGGCCAGCGGTGGCCAATAGGGCTAAGCACACAATGCCGATAACGCCCCAGTATATTTGCTGCTGAGTGGTCACAATCATCATGCTGCCACCAAGAAGGCCCCAGAGCATTAACGGAATACCCATTATTAAACCTAGTAATGCATTGGTTTTATGTTGCTTTTGTAAATCAAGTGATTGCTGTTTTTGTTTTTCTTGCTGTTGGGCTGGATCATCGACTCGCTCTGCACGGTAGCCTGCATGAGTAATGGCATTGAGCAATTGCAGTTCAAGGTCAGCGATATCTGCTTGCGAGAGCACTAAGGCGCTTTGTTCAGCTAAATTGATTTGCGCTTTTTGTACACCGTTAACGCTTAGAAGTGCTTTTTCCACCGAAGAAACACAGCTTGCGCAAGTCATTCCTTGGATCAGTAAGTGGGTACTAACCAAACCCGTTGTTGAGACTTCTGTCTCTTGTGCGAGTGGCTGTGTATCGCTAACCAAGGTTGTGGGTTGCGATGAGGGCAGAGGATCGCTGTTCGTGCTGAGCAAGGCTTGATAGCCTAAGGATTCGATAGCGGCGATGAGTTCACTTAAAGAGGCCGAAGTGCTCAGTTCGATGAATGTGGGTGACAGCTGGTGGATTTGTACCTCAAATTCTTGCTTGAGATGCTGCTCAAGTTTCTTCGCGCACCCCATGCATTTCAGCCCTGATAAAGGCAATTGAAAGCGTTTCATTGATAAATTCCCCGTAAACCAACTCAATAGCTAGAAGCATAAACCTTACCTTTAGGGCAAGGTCAAGTTCCACTAAAGGAAAGTTAAGCGAATTTTAAGCGTTATTCTTGAGCGCAGAAAAACGAAAGGCAATCGAGGATTGTAGATTTAGCCGTCAGTGGTAAAATGTCGCCACTTTTTATCCTGGTACTTGCAGTGGACATGTTCTCCGCTGTCTTTTTATCCCTAAGGAAATCAAATGACGGTTAAAACTCGTTTTGCTCCTAGCCCGACAGGCTATCTTCACGTTGGTGGTGCGCGTACTGCACTTTACTCTTGGCTTTATGCAAAAAGCCAAGGTGGTGAGTTTGTTTTGCGTATTGAAGACACCGACCTAGAGCGCTCGACGCAAGAAGCCGTAGACGCGATTCTTGAAGGTATGACTTGGCTAGGTTTGAATTGGGATGAAGGCCCATATTTCCAAACTAAACATTTTGATCGTTATAACGAAGTTGTCGATAAGCTGCTTGCTGAAGATAAAGCCTACAAATGTTACGCCTCTAAAGAGCTGTTAGATGAAGTTCGTGCCGAGCAAGAAGCGAACAAAGAGATGCCGCGCTACGATGCTGATCACCCAAAAATCAAAGCGGTTAACGACGCCGCAAAAGAAGGGGATCCGTGTGTTATCCGTTTCCGTAATCCTAAAGAAGGCAGCGTAATTTTTGACGACCAGATCCGCGGCCGTATCGAAATCTCCAACAGCCAGATGGATGATCTGATCATTCGCCGTACTGATGGCTCACCCACCTATAACTTCTGTGTGGTGGTGGATGACTGGGATATGGGGATTACTCATGTCGTTCGTGGCGAAGATCACATCAACAACACACCTCGTCAAATCAACATTTACGAAGCGTTAGGTGCTCCTGTACCTGTGTTTGCGCACTGCGCAATGATCTTAGGTGACGACGGCGCGAAGCTATCTAAACGTCATGGCGCTGTTTCTGTGATGCAGTATCGCGATGAAGGTTATCTGCCTGAAGCACTGAATAACTATTTAGTTCGTCTAGGTTGGTCTCATGGCGACCAAGAAATTTTCTCGCGTGAAGAGATGATTCAGTTCTTCAGTTTAAATGCTATTAGCAAATCGGCATCTGCATTTAATACTGATAAGTTGCTGTGGTTGAACAATCACTACATCAAAACATCAGAGCCTGAATATGTTGCAAAACACCTTGAATGGCACTTTGAGCAACAAGGCATCAATAAAGACAATGGCCCAGCATTAGCTGAGATCGTTAAACTGGTTGGTGAACGCTGCAATACCTTGGTTGAACTTGCTGCTCAATCTCGTTACTTCTTTGAAGATTTTGCTGAGTTTGATGCTGATGCGGCGAAAAAACACTTGCGCGGTGTGGCGAAAGAGCCGCTAGCACTTGCTTTAAGCAAATTAGAAGCATTGAGTGACTGGACAACGGAAAACCTGCACGCTGTCATCGCTCAAGTGTGTGAAGAGCTTGAAATCGGTATGGGTAAAATAGGCATGCCGCTGCGTGTTGCTGTCACTGGCGGTGGTCAATCGCCATCGGTTGATGCTGTTATGCAACTGATTGGCAAAGAGCGTGTCATTGCTCGTATCAATATGGCATTGGCCTTTATTGCTGAGCGTGAAGCGAACGCTCAATAAGTCAATCATACGAACAACGCTTTGAACCGCAGCTTATGCTGCGGTTTTTCTTTATATCGGCTTTGTTAAATCCTTTGGTGTAGAGCACTGACAATATTTCACAAAACGATGACAGAGAATAAACTAATGCGCTATTTAAGCTTTCTTTACATACAGTATAGTGGTTCCGAGTTATGCAGGTATGTGTGTAGGCGAAAAGTAAACCGTTTTTTGGGTACCGCAACCGCATTATGATAACGATAAATAGGAAAGGAAAAAGTATGAAAAAGTTAGCAGCAGCAGTTTCAATGGCGCTTGTTTTTGCATCTTCTGCCGCAATGGCTGAAGTATACGTAGGTGCTAAAGTTGGTAAATCTTGGCTTGATGACGCTTGTCGTGCTGGAGATGTGTGTGAAGATGAATCTTCTACCGTCGGTGCTTACCTTGGTTACCAAGCGTTTAATTGGCTTTCATTAGAGGCAGGTTACGATTACTTGGGCAAATTTAGTGGTGCGGGGCTGAATGATGAAAAAGTAACGGCCATTACACTCGCACCGAAAGTCAGCCTTCCTTTGACTGATGCCATTGCCTTATATGCTAAAGTCGGCGGTGCTTATGTTGACTATGGCAATAAAGATGATTACTCATATTTAGGTGCCGCTGGTATTGAGTTCAACACCGATAATAACGTCACTTTACGTTTGGAATATCAAAGCCTCACCGATATTAATAACGATCTTGTCCGAGCGGCAGGTAACTCGGCTACCTTAGGTGTTTCGTATAAATTTGGTGGAAGTAAAGCAGAACCTGCGCCAGTCATCGTGCAAGAGGTGTTTGTTGAAGAAGTTGCACAGCCAGTGGTTGAGCCTGTCGTTATTCCCCAAGAACCTGAAACAGTTGTTAAGCATGTGCCATTTCAACGTTTGGACAGCAGTAGCTTTGCCCATAACAGTACTAAGCTAACAGCAGAGAGTACTAACCAGCTTGATAAACTAGTGAAATATTTGCAAGCTTACCCACAAGCCGATGCTGAAATTATTGGTCACACTGACTCAACTGGCGCTGCGGCTTACAACCAGAAACTATCAGAAAAACGCGCACAAGTTGTTGCTGATGTTGTGATTGCTAAAGGTGTGGATGCGAACCGTCTTACCGTAAAAGGTGAAGGGGAAAATAGCCCAATCGCATCGAACGATACAGTCGAAGGTCGAAAGCAAAACCGTCGTGTTGATATCGTTATTCCAAGCTTTGATTATGAAGTGAAATAATAACGCTTAAGTATTAGAAAATAGAGAAAGCCCGTGAAAAACGCGGGCTTTCTTCTTGTAAAACAATGGATTTTAGCCTCTAACCGCTCCGGTATCACGCCACGTTATTTCAAATCAATACTATTCAATCGGCCCATGTAGACAAGAATATCCAAGTCTTCTTTATAAGCCTCTAATAGCGCCTTCTTCGTTTTGGTATAAGCGGCAAGCTTGCCATGCTTGTTGATCGAACAAACGACGCTTTGAAATATACAGTTACCTTTTTCATCATAGTGTCTCCAAGCCGCGATATAACAAGGATCCCTAGCTTCCGGGTTATCGAGCGTTGGTCTGGGTTTGTATATGATTTTAGGTTCTAAACTGTGTGGTAGGCGAGTCATCAAGTAGGGATCTTTGAGCAGACGACGCCAATGTTTGCCCCACATCTCTGAACCTAATTCATTACGCAGCTTTATCGCCTTTTTAAGCCCCTTTTTCTCACCAATACGTATGTAGCCGACAGAACGGTGCAGCACCGTATCGTCCGGCGTATGGATATGAATTTTATAGGCGGTCTTTGCTTTAGAGATAAAGCGGTGACCAGTATTCGTGATTAGATTACTCTTTTTCATGATCTTATCTATCGATAAATCTGTTAATACTAATTCTAGATTATTTGACATAGAACTTACAGTAATCACTGTATATGAATAGTAGTGGCTCAAATCAATATTAGGTCAATTTTTCGTCAGAAAAAAAAGCCTCAATACCGGTTGGGTGTTGAGGCTTTATCAAAATGGCGCTCCCGACAGGAGTCGAACCTGTGGCCTGCCCCTTAGGAGGGGGCCGCTCTATCCTACTGAGCTACGGGAGCAAGGTGAGCTAGTTTACTCAATAATTTTGTGAAGTTAACTAGTTAAAACGAAAATTAAAGCTGTTTGTGCATAACATCGCCAATTTGTATGCTAGAGGCGAGATTTTCTTGATCAACACTCAGCTCTGCTTCATTTTCATAGACGCGAGTAACCGTAAGGGTAATATCACTTTGAGTCACTTTATTTCGTGGTAGCCCTTTCTGATCAATGAATGAACCTGTATGCCACAACTGCAATTGGTCACCGGTTTTAACGCCATGCACACGTCCTAAATCTATCGTGATGGTATTACCATATTTAGCCACAACCTCGGGGAGAGTTATTTTACATGAAAGCTCCGATTCAAGATCGAGCATGATATTTCGGCTGACACGCAGCATCATGCTGCCAAAGGTTGAAGACCAAAAACGTGCACTGCGCGTATCTATCTGACTGGTTTTGGCGAAGGGCCATTTAGCGACTTCTCTATAATGCCTAGTCATGACTTCTTGGCCTGTTTTGCCATCAAACACTTGGATTTGCATAGCAAATTGACGGTTAATCACATCATCGGCGAGTAATTTTTGCTCTATCGTGGCAGTTAAATCGATGATGGTTCCCCCCAAAATGTACTGTGCCCCCGTGTCCTCTGCAATCATGGTTAAGCGTTCTGGGTGCTGTTTTTCAATTGCATAATCTGTGGTGCCAACCGACACAAAACTGCGAGATTCTTGATCGAGTTGGCGGTTGAGTACCTGTGCAAAATCATCTCCCACACTGTAAATTTGCCCCATAACCGCCTGTTGTGGCGATGCAAGATCAATGTTACCCACTAAAAACGTTTTCTTATATTGGCTAACGTGGCAACCTGTTGCCGAAGGGTAAATATCAATTCGAGCTTTAACATACATCACTCCCCGACGTGTTTTATTCTCTTCAACTAACACATAGCGTACTTCATGGTTAGTAAACTGGTACTCTTTACGGTCTGATTCCAGCAGTGGTCGCAAGTTACTGATACTACCGATGTCTGCCCCGGCAAAGTTTACCGCCTTATAGATGGCATCTTCCAATGCATTGAGGCGAGCGACTTCCTCTGAGGAAACAATGGCTGACGATCCGGTCACTTCATACCAAGCAGCATTAACGGCTTGAGAAAAGGTAATGGTGCAACATATTGAAAATATAACAGAAATAATTTTTTTCATTGTTATTTACCAGTTGGGTATAAATTTTGCTTTTAAAATCTTAGCTGATGTAGGCAGTGCGTTTTGAAAGTGTAACAAGTTTTGAAAAGCAAAGAGTGTTCCAAGTTTTTTAATCTGAAGTTTGGAATCAAGATTGCCTCAGTATATCTGGAGATAAGAGAATGAAAAAATGGCTTTCGATAGTGCCAGCAGTTTTGTTAACTGCTTGTGCCTACGCCCCGATTTATAACGGTAAAGAGCCATACAATGGTTCACAGTTTATGCTAATGGAGAGCCCACGTCACACGTTGGACTTCTTTGTTGAAAGCATGACAGAAGATTTGATGGTGTCCAATACTAGTGTTTCTGCTCGCACTCCTATTGCTGTAACATCGTTTGTGGACCTGCAAAGTATGGACGCGACTAACTGGTTGGGTAACTCGGTTTCTGAAGGATTTATCCATCAGTTTCAGCGTCGAGGATTTAAAGTGGTTGATTTCAAAACCACAGGCTCGATTCAGGTAACGCAGCAAGGTGATTTTGCTTTCAGTCGTGACTGGAAAGACCTCGCTCAAGAGCAAGAAATCCAATACATACTGACAGGGACAATGCTTCGTCAAGAAGGCGGTGTATTAGTCAATGCTCGTGTTGTGGGAATGCAGTCTCGTGTTGTGGTTGCTACCGCACAAGGCTTCTTGCCTGCCGATCGTATTGGTCGTGATCTTGATACGCTCAACAGTATCCGTACACAAGATGGTGTGTTAATTCGCTCTGACCCTACGATTAAGCAGCCGTATACGGTTATCTTGCGTCCATAGGAGAAACCAATGAAAAAATGGCTATTACTTCTAGTGACTATCATGATGGTGGGTTGCCAGCCCTTGCAAACCATGCGCGCTGATGAATGGTTGACGGCGGTAGGTTATGCCAATATCAGTGAGCAAACTGGGCGTAGTGTGGATGAAAAGCAAGTCCGTGCAATGCGTGCCTCTAAAATCGATGCTTATCGCGAACTGGCAGAGCAAGTCTATGGAATGCGAGTGAGTGGTCGTGCTGAACTACAAGATCAGCGATTGGGCACAGAGCTGACGTCGGGAGCGGTTGATGGTGTTATCCGCGGAGCAGAAGTGGTCCGCAGTTATAAGGTGGGTGACAGTTATGTTACTGAGTTACGTCTCGATATCCGTAAGATGGATAAACTGCGTGACTACGGAGAAGTTCAGCAAGTACCAGAAAAACGTCAACAAACACTCTTCTAAATCTTCCTTCTCTCCAGATCGAAAAAGCGGCAAAGTTTGCCGCTTTTCTGTTTAATTCGTTTCAGCTTAAAAGTTTAGTCACTCAGCTGCATGTTGATTACGCTTTAATATTGGTCCCTAAAGTGGACACAGTGTGGGTTTGCCCACCAGCGTTATACGTCATGCCAATTTTTCCGTGGCTTTGCTGCATCAAATTATTGAGTTTATTAAAACTGAGTTGTGCACGTTGTAGCGCTTCACCATTAACAAGGTTTGCTTGCTGGCAATCGTGAACAATGGAACGAATCTGATCAACGATTTGCGACAGGAGTACATCTTCAGCCAGGCTCACGACATGGGGATGTTTCGCAATTCGGAGGTCAGTTTGTTGAAGTTGTCCAACTAAGGTCATCTTTTGTTTGGCAATAGCTTCGATTTCACTTGATGAACGGCTCGTAATTGCTAACTTTTCTTGTTCAAGTAGCGAAGAGAGTTCTAGTGCATTTTTCAATTGGAAATCGACTAAGTCTTTTAATACAGCCATTGTATGTTGCCTTAATTAGTCAAAAGTAGGGCTAGTTAAAACCACCCAACTCTTTTTCAAATTTAATCATATTATCAGCCAACTTTTCTGGGTCGACTCTATATGAGCCATTGGCTATCGCATCTTTAATTGCAGCGACTTTGACACTATCAAAACTTGGCTGAGATACCATTTGGTTGTGCATTTCACCAATGGCCTTACCTTGGGTACTAAGTGATACCGCATCTTGATTTTGAGGTGAACGAGTGACCGAGCCGGATGTCGATGGAGATGCATTCGATTCAGTACGAGCATTACTACGATTTGTCGTCGTTAATGTTTGCCCCGAACGTATGTTATCAATACCTGCCATATGTGAGCCTTATTAATAATAATGGAAACCTGTACAGTCAATATCGACGGTGCTTGTGATTACTTTAGCTTTTTTTTCTGTTTCACTTTCTTAACAACGTAAACACATTTAGAAGTGTAATGAAAGCGTTAAAATTGAACCGTGACTTCGCCAATACCGGTTACTTGTGCATCTATTATACGGTTTGATTTATCATTTTTCACTTTTATCTGCTCACCAAAAATACCATCACTTAAAGCGGTTCCTTTGGTTGTGATGATCATTCCCTGCTTGACTGCTTGAATCATAACGTTTTCATTACGACATACGACGCATATATCATCTTGCTCAACGACATCGCCAATACGCATGTTTTTTTTCACTTTAGCTCCGACGATACGATTTATATCGGAAAAACCTTGTCGTCTAAAGCGGTGTAAGTCTACCATTGTAATCAAGACATCTTGCTGCGTAATTTGCTGCCCACGAGAAATGGGTACGGCAACGGTGACAAGTGGCAGTGAAATGGTCAGTCTTACAGGAACATAAATTTTCCAGTTATCTTCAATGCATTCAACCAGAACTGTGATATTACTTGCAGAACCATTACTGGATGAGGAAGAGGTCGATAACGGTGTGGGGCAGTCGGTGGCATAAATTCGGTCATCAACATTTGCCGCTTTTACGTTTAACTCCCCGCTGGGAGGCCACTCAATAGTTTCTAAAACATGTTGTTCCGCAGCTTGTTGAATGGCTTCAACTTGCGGCAAAGTGGCAGAATGAAGAGAAAAATTAAAGAAAAACAATAAAAAGCCGATAGAGAGATAAAAATTTCTATAGAAAGCTCTACACTTAGTTATGGAAAGTAGATGTAAACATATTTTTGTATGCATCATTCTGTTTCTCTGGTTTCTTCATAGCCTGTAGTAGACTACCACTTTTTTGCATAAAAGTTTGAGATGGAGATGAGCTTATGACGGGTATTCTTGATTCTGTGAATCAGCGTACGCAACTCGTTGGTCAAAACCGATTAGAACTCTTAACGTTTCGTCTAATGGGACGGCAACGTTATGGTATCAACGTATTTAAAGTTAAAGAGGTGCTCCAGTGCCCTAAGTTAACTTTGATGCCCAATTTACATCGCCTAGTCAAAGGTGTTGCTCATATTCGTGGTCAAACCGTTTCTGTCATTGATTTGAGTTTGGCCGTGGGCGGACGTCCCACCGCGGACCTTGATAAGTGTTTTGTGGTCATTGCTGAATTCAACCGATCTATCCAAGCTTTCTTGGTCAGCTCGGTGGATCGAATTGTAAACATGCACTGGGAAGCCATTCTTCCTCCACCAGATGGCTCAGGCAAAGATAACTACTTAACCGCAGTCACCAATATCGATAACGAATTGGTAGAAATTCTCGATGTAGAGAAAATTTTGGCAGAGATTTCTCCGGTTAATGAGACAATGGATTCATCGATTGGTGAATCGATCGCCCAAGTAGAAACAGAAAAAGAGATCATCCGTCGAATTTTAATTGCCGATGACTCAACCGTTGCGCGTAAACAGGTTCAAAGAGCAGTAGAATCGATAGGTTTTGAAGTCGTTGCTGTTAAAGATGGTAAAGAGGCGTATGAAAAATTGATCGAGATGGCAGCAGAAGGGCCAATTTACAATCAAATATCTTTAGTGATCTCTGATATTGAAATGCCTGAAATGGACGGCTATACATTAACAGCAGAGATACGTAGAAATTCAGATTTGAAAGATCTATACGTTATTCTTCACTCTTCACTGAGCGGCGTTTTTAACCAAGCCATGGTTGAGCGAGTGGGTGCAAACTCATTCATTGCTAAATTCAACCCTGATGAGCTTGGGAATGCGGTGAAAGCTGCACTAGTTAACTAAAGAGAAATTAATGACTGCTATAACTATAAGCGATCAAGAATATCGCGATTTCAGCCGTTTTTTGGAATCTCAGTGCGGGATTGTACTTGGAGATAGCAAACAGTACTTAGTGAGAAGTCGCTTAAGTCCACTGGTTGCTAAATTCAAGTTAACCTCTCTTTCTGACTTGTTACGTGATGTGGTTACGGGGCGAAACCGTGAGCTACGAGTTGCAGCGGTCGATGCCATGACCACCAACGAAACACTGTGGTTCCGTGATGCTTATCCATTCACCGTTTTAGCGGAACGTCTATTACCCGAGGTCGCTGCAAATAAACGCCCTATAAAAATTTGGTCAGCGGCAAGCTCTTCAGGTCAAGAGCCTTACTCAATGGCGATGACGGTGCTGGAAACTCAACAGCGCAAGCCGGGTATGTTGCCGAGCGTAGCCATCACCGCGACGGATATTTCTGCCAGCATGCTGGATATGTGTAAAGCGGGGATCTATGACAATTTAGCACTTGGCAGAGGGTTATCACCGGAGCGTCGCAAAATCTTTTTTGAGGATGCTGGTGATGGCCGAATGAAAATCAAAGATAACGTTAAGCGTTTAGTTAACTTCCGTCCTCAGAACTTAATGGAGAGCTATGCCTTATTGGGTAAATTCGATATTATTTTCTGTCGTAACGTTTTGATTTATTTCTCACCTGATATGAAGTCGAAAGTATTAAATCAAATGGCTAGTAGCTTAAACCCCGGTGGCTACTTATTGCTCGGCGCATCGGAGTCACTGACAGGATTGACCGATAAGTTTGAAATGGTTCGTTGTAACCCTGGCATCATTTATAAACTCAAATAGCCACATTCTTACGTTGAGTTACTTGCTTACTTTTAGTTACTTGCCCAGCTTTTGCTGGGCTTTTTCTTTCCCCTAATTTCGTTTTGATTGGTGAGATTTACTGAAGTTATGGGCGACAAGTGGATAAAGCGGCGTATATTTTGCTTACATTTCGATTGATTCTTATTTAGAAAAAATTGTTGTAAACATTGTTCGTTTTTTTAAGTTGGTACGTTAATTGCTTTTAATATGAGTAGTAACAGTCAGTTTTTAGTGTAGAGGCAAACATGGCTATTTCTTTTGACAACGCATTAGGTATTCACCAACACACGGTTGGTGTACGTGAGCGCAATGCTGAGGTGATTTCCACCAATATTGCACAGGCGAACACACCGGGCTTTAAAGCAAAAGGAATGGACTTTCAAAAAGCATTGCAGGCGGCAAGTTCAGGGGCAAGCATTGGTCTTAGCCGTACGGATGGTCGGCATATATCTGCCTCCACGAAAGTAACTGGCGAGAGTCTCTATCGAATTCCGACTCAACCTGATACGGGTGATGGCAACACGGTGGACGTAGATTTAGAGCGTAACTTGTTTATGCAAAACCAGATCAGACACCAAGCCTCACTGGACTTCTTAGGAAGTAAATTCAAGAACTTAACGAAAGCAATCAAAGGGGAATAAGTAGATGAGCTTATTTAATGTGTTCAATGTGACTGGTTCTGCAATGAGTGCTGAATCTGTTCGTCTAAATACGACCTCAAGTAACTTAGCCAATGCGGATAGTGTGAGTAGTTCGGCGAAAGATACTTACAAAGCGCGTCACGCGGTGTTTGGTGCAGAGTTAAGTAAAGCGCGTTATAACCGTGATCATAATGTACCTGTAAAAGTATTAGGTATTGTTGAAAGCGATAAACCGCTTAACGCAGAATATAACCCAGATCACCCACTTGCCAACGATGAAGGCTATATTTACAAGCCTAATGTCAATGTGATGGAAGAGATGGCTAACATGATTTCGGCTTCTCGTTCTTATCAAACGAACGTGCAGGTGGCTGATGCAAGTAAACAAATGCTGCTGCGCACGCTGCAGATGGGTCAATAAGATAAGGAGGTAGCGTATGGCCGGAATAAATAACATTGGTCAAAGCGGCTTGTCTTATGTTGACCAGCTGAAAAGTCTTCAAGACCAAAAGAAAACAGAAGAGACAACGGGGAAGCAAGATCTTAAACAAGAAGACTTCCTATCGTTACTCACCAAACAACTGGCTCAGCAAGATCCTTTTAAACCGGTCAGTAATGACCAGATGATCGCCCAAATGGCGTCATTTGCCACAGTTGATGGTATCGGCAAAATGAACACTCAGTTTGAGAGTCTCAACTCGTCGATGACATCCAACCAAGCTCTACAGGCTTCATCACTGGTTGGCCGTGATGTCTTAGTCCCGGGAGCGGCAGGGATCAAAAAAGAGGGTGCTGGGATGGCTGCGATGGTCAAACTTCCTCAAAGTTTAGAGAACTTGTTTGTCCGAATAGAGAATGAAGCTGGACAATTGGTTCGTACCTTTGATGTCGGGGCTAAATCAGCCGGTGATAATCGCGTTGAATGGGACGGTAACGATCAAAACGGTAATCCATTGCCGGGCGGCAAATACCAAGTGAAAGCTTCGGGTTTGCTCGATGGAGAAAGCAAGGAGTTTGCGGTATCGACTTACGCAAACGTCAATAGCGTTCTGCTGGGTAAAGGTGATGGTAACGTACTGCTCAATCTGGCTGGATTTACATCGCCAGTTAAACTTGCTGAAGTACTAGAAGTTGGCAAAGCGTAACTCTTTATAGAGTAGATATGCTAGCTAGATAGGAGATTTTGGAATGTCGTATATATCATTAAGCGGTTTATCCGCAGCTCAGTTAGATCTGAACACCACCAGTAACAACATTGCTAACGCGAATACCTTTGGTTTTAAAGAGTCGCGTGCTGAGTTTGGTGATGTTTACTCAACCTCATTGTTTACCAACTCCAAAACCACTCCTGGTCAAGGTGTTCAGGCGAACAAAGTGGCACAACAATTCCACGAAGGTTCCAGTATTTATACTAATAACCCGATGGACTTGCGCGTTGCGGGAACGGGGTTCTTTGCGGTTGCGAAAGATAAGCTGACGCCTCAACAAAATGAGTTGACCAGAAATGGTGCTTTCCACCTCGATAAAAATGATTACATGGTAACGTCAAATGACGAGTTTTTGCTTGGCTATGATGTTAACCCTGATACTGGTGATGTTCTTTCGTATGAGCCAAAACCTATCAATATTCCTGCTCAGTTTGGTAAACCTAAACAGACAGCCAATGTTGAACTTGGCGCGAACTTGCCAGCTAATGGTAAGTTAAAAGACCCAACCTTATTTGATATTACTGATCCTGAGACGTACAACCGTACCACCTCATCTACGATCTACGATTCGATGGGTCAGCCTTATAAGTTGACATCCTATTACCTCAAAGATCAGACGCAAGCTAACACATGGCAAACCTATTACACCGTGACGGATAAAACTGGTGAGAAACCAATCAATGTAGTTGGTGGTGATGCTACTACGCCGACGGGTCATATTGGGCATACCATGAAGTTTAATAATGATGGTACGCTAGCCAGCATGAATAATGGTCAGCAAATTGTAACCGAGCCTTTAGGTTTGGGGGCAAACCCAGTTGAACTCAACGGTGCGGATGCTAACCAAACATTGTCGTTCAGTCTCGATTCGGCTACGCAATTTGCCGCTCCATTTGAGTTGACTAAATTTGTACAAGATGGTGCAACCACGGGCTTTTTGACGAAGATCGATTTCGATGAAAATGGCAGTGTGCTAGCCACTTACTCAAATGGTCAAAATACCATTCTAGGACGTGTGGGGCTTGTCCGCGTAGCCAATGAACAAGGCTTAGATAAAAAAGGTGGTACGCAGTGGGATTCGACTCAATTCTCAGGTGATAAAATTTGGGGTGAATCAAACAAAGGCTCATTTGGTACCATCAGCAATGGTGTTATTGAACAATCCAACATTGATATGACTCAAGAGCTGGTGGATCTTATCTCTGCTCAGCGCAACTTCCAAGCGAACTCGCGTGCGCTTGAAGTTCACAACCAGCTACAACAAAACATACTGCAGATCCGTTAATTCTTTTAACGTCATCCAATGGCAATACCAAGTTAGCGGCAATGTTAGCTTGGTATTGTTGCCATCTGTTCGCGGCAATCTTCGTTATATCCTCCCTATTTTTTGTGCAATTACATTTAACCTATTGATTTTTAGTTTAAATATAAGTTGGCACGTCAATTGCTTTTAATGATCGAACGATGATTATTGGAGCAGATTATGGATCGCGCACTGTTTCTCGCCATGAGTGGCGCAAAGCAAAACATGCAAGCCATGCAATTAAGAGCGAACAATTTAGCAAACGTCAGTACCACGGGGTTCCGTGCTGATTTGGCGCAAGCTCGCTCAATGCAAGCTTATGGCGAAGGGTTACCGAGCCGCGTGTTTAGCATGACAGAACGTCCGGGACATAATTTTGCGCAAGGCAGTGTCATTACCACAGGGCGCGATCTCGATATCACCATTCAAGGTGACGGTTGGATTTCCATGATGGATAAAACCGGCAAAGAGGGGTTAACCCGCAGTGGCAACCTAAGCATTGACCAAAATGGCATGCTCATAAATGGTAGCGGCCATCTAGTGCTAGATGGAACGGGCGCGCCAATCACTCTACCTATTCCATTGAGTAAAGTAGAAATCGGTAATGACGGTACTATTTCCGTTCGTCCGCAAGGCGCTCCAGCCGATGCGATGGAAGTGGTAGGCCGAATTAAACTGGTTCGACCCAATAATCAATCCCTATACAAAGATACGAATGGTTTATTCCGTGCTAAAGATCCTAATGCAGCATTCGAAGCAGATGCTAGCGTAAAGCTATTAAAAGGTGCGCTGGAAGGCAGTAATGTCAATGCGGTGGGTGAGATGACTAGCTTGATTGAGCTACAACGTCAATTTGAAATGCAAGTCAAAATGATGAGCACCGCAGAAGAGATGGACAAATCGTCCGACTCATTACTTCGTATGAGCTGATAAGCGTTAAAGGAGATTACTATGCAACCTGCATTATGGGTAAGTAAAACCGGGCTTGATGCCCAACAAACCAATATTGCCACTATCTCAAACAACCTAGCGAACGCCTCGACTATTGGTTTTAAAAAGGGTCGTGCGGTATTTGAAGATCTGTTTTATCAAAATATTAATCAACCGGGCGGTCAATCTTCGCAAAATACCAAACTGCCAAGCGGTTTGATGCTTGGTGCGGGTTCTAAAGTCGTGGCAACACAAAAAGTGCATACCCACGGCAACGTACAAACCACGACCAATAGCCTCGATATGATGATTGAAGGTGACGGCTTTTTCCAAATCCTGATGCCAGATGGCAATATCGCTTATAGCCGCAATGGTCAATTTACCCTCAACGACGAAGGGGCAATTGTGACTTCCGGTGCTGGATATAATTTAGAGCCGGAAATTGTTATTCCACCTGATGCAATCTCTATTACTGTCGGTAATGATGGTGAAGTGTCAGTTAGGCTTCGTGGCCAGCAAAATAACCAAGTGGTTGGACAAATTACCACGGTTGATTTTATCAACCCAGGCGGTCTAGAGCCGATTGGTCAAAACTTGTATCTACCGACCGGTGCTAGTGGTGATCCACAAGAAGGGGTGCCAGGGCTTGACGGCCTCGGTGATGTTCGTCAATCCATGCTTGAAACCTCTAACGTGAACGTCACAGAAGAGTTGGTCAACATGATTGAAGCGCAACGCGTTTACGAAATGAACTCAAAAGTCATCTCAGCAGTCGATAAGATGATGAGTTTTGTGAACCAACAACTCTAATCATTAACTAAGAGAATGCTGCGATGAAACGTCTATTGAGTCTTGTATTGGTTACTGCTTTGTCTGGTTGCTCGTTAATGCCGCCACCCGTCGATACTCCTGAAGTGGTTCAAGGTACAACCGTGGTGGACGCGGTTGAAGGGGATAAGTCTGCAGAAGAAGGTTCTGGTTTACTGGACTCAATGCGTAAGCGTTCCGATCCCGTAGCCGGTGATCCCGCTTGGGCCCCCATTCATCCAAAACAGAAACCAGAACATTATGCCGCGGAAACTGGTTCACTGTTTAATTTGGCACAAATGAACAGTCTTTATGATGATTCAAAACCGCGTGGCATTGGCGATATTATTACCGTCAATCTTGATGAAAGTACTAAAGCGGCCAAGAGTGCTGATGCGGATCTATCCAAATCCAATGATGCGTCTATGGACCCACTCGCTGTCGGCGGTAAAGATCTCACCGTGGGTGATTACAACTTCTCTTATGCGTTGAAAAATGACAACAAGTTCAATGGCAGTTCTGCAGCCAACCAAAGTAACAGTATTTCTGGTTCGATCACGGTTGAAGTGATTGAAGTACTCGCCAACGGCAACTTAGTCATCCGTGGTGAAAAATGGCTCACACTGAACACTGGCGATGAATACATTCGCTTAAGCGGTACCATTCGTCCCGATGATATCGACTTTGACAACACCATTGCTTCTACTCGTATTTCTAATGCACGCATCCAATATTCAGGTACAGGCACCAATCAAGATATGCAAGAACCTGGATTCTTGGCACGATTCTTTAATGTCTCTCTGTAACGCCGGAGTTCTGGCGTAAAGAAACGTAGAAATTAAGGTACTAGACCATGAAAAAATTCACCCTGCTTGTTTTAAGTCTGTTGCTCATCGCAACCCATGCACAAGCGGCCCGTATCAAAGATGTCTCTCAAGTTGCGGGCGTGCGGAGTAACCAATTAGTGGGTTATGGTCTAGTCACTGGGCTACCGGGAACGGGCGAATCGACACCGTTCACCGACCAAAGTTTTAACGCCATGTTGCAAAATTTCGGCATTCAATTGCCGCCGGGCACTAAACCGAAAACAAAGAACGTTGCCGCCGTGATTGTGACGGCCGAATTACCAGCGTTTTCCAAGCAAGGTCAAAGTGTCGATGTCACCGTTTCTTCTATCGGCTCTGCTAAAAGTTTACGTGGCGGCACTCTAATGCAAACCTTCCTTAAGGGGTTGGATGGTCAAATTTACGCCGTGGCCCAAGGTAATTTAGTGGTCAGTGGTTTTAGTGCCACCGGTGCTGATGGTTCTAAAATTGTCGGCAATAACCCAACGGTTGGCCTGATTTCAGGCGGCGCTATGGTGGAACGCGAAGTGCCAACACCTTTTAGCCGTGGCGATTTTATTACCTTCAATTTGCTTGAATCTGACTTCACCACGGCGCAACGTATGGCAGATGCAGTGAATAACTTCCTAGGCCCAGAGATGGCGACCGCGGTTGATGCAACGTCAGTACGTATCCGTGCACCACGAGATGTTGGGCAGCGCGTCGCGTTTCTTTCTGCAATCGAAAATGTTGAGTTTGATCCAGCGGATGGCTCAGCCAAAATTATCGTTAATTCTCGAACTGGTACCATTGTTGTCGGCCAGCATGTGCGCTTAAAACCTGCTGCGGTGACACACGGTGGTATGACTGTTGCCATTAAAGAGAATTTGAATGTCAGTCAGCCCAATGCGTTAGCGGGTGGTCAGACAGCTGTGGTGCCTAATAGCCAAATAGAAGTGTCTGAAGCACAAGGTAAAATGTTTAAATTTGAACCGGGTTTGACCTTGGATGATTTAGTGCGCGCGGTCAACGAAGTGGGCGCAGCCCCTTCAGATTTGATGGCGATTCTGCAAGCATTGAAACAAGCAGGCGCGATTGAAGGCCAACTGATCATTATCTAGGAGAGGAAGATGATTAATAATCCCAATGATATTGGCTTTATTCATGATATTGCTAGCTTAGATAAGCTACGTCAGCAAGCAAAAACCGGTGATAAAGAAGGCGAGTCAGCGGCGCTCAAGGCCGCAGCCAAACAGTTTGAAGCGATTTTTACCTCAATGTTGTTCAAATCGATGCGCGACGCCAATGCCGATTTTAAATCTGAGATGTTCAACAGCCAAAACGAAGATTTCTATCGACAAATGCTTGATGAACAAATGTCGAGCGAGCTCAGTGCCTCCGGTTCTTTAGGGCTTGCCGATATGATTGTGGCGCAGCTCAGTCAGGCTAACGGCACCTCGAAAAACGATCCATCAATAACCGACCCGACGCAAGATGGTTTCCAAGAAGCCATGCGCCGTATCGAACGCAGTAACACCCGCCGCCTCTCAACGCAAGAAACGATCGAACCTAGCAAGGTCGAATCGAGTCGATTTGATTCGCCGCAAGCGTTTGTGGCTTCAATGAAACCTTATGCTGAAAAAGCAGCGCGGGCATTAGGTGTTGACTCTTCACTGCTACTTGCTCAAGCGGCATTAGAAACCGGATGGGGACAAAAAGTTGTTCAAAATGCTCGTGGTAGCAGTAATAACTTATTCAACATCAAAGCGGATAAAAGTTGGTTAGGTGAGAAAGTGGCGACGCAAACTATTGAATATCATGATAATACACCCGTGATGGAAAAAGCTGCGTTCCGTTCTTATGGAAATTATCAAGACAGTTTTAATGACTATGTTCGTTTTCTCAATGACAATCCGCGCTACACTGTGGCGCTGAACCATAATGGCAGCGATGAGTCTTTCATTCGTGGCCTGCACGCTGCTGGTTACGCGACGGACCCGTACTATGCTGAAAAAGTGCTGAGAGTAAAATCTCAAATTGAAGCAATGGAATAACCCCTCTAAAGCCAGCTTTGCTGGCTTTTATCTTTCCTTTGTTTTGTCTAATCTCCTCTTTGAAACTCCTTTGGCATACATATTGCAATTACTAACTTAGATATTCAGTAACCACTGATTTGATTAGGTTTTCGGGGGCAGTATGGCGTCGGATCTTCTGAATCTAGGTACCCAAAGTGTACTTACCGCTCAGAGACAACTCAGCACCACAGGTCATAACATTTCTAATGTTAATACAGAAGGTTACAGCCGTCAGTCTGTGATCCAAGGGACCAATACGCCTCGCCAATACGGTGGTGAAACCTACGGTATGGGCGTACATGTGGAAAAAGTTCGCCGCTCATGGGATCAATTTGCCGTTAATGAATTAAACCTATCTACCACCAGCTTTTCCTTTAAGCGTGACGACGAAGAAAATTTAGACATGCTTTCAAAGTTATTGTCGTCAGTGGCCTCGAAAAAAATCCCTGAAAACTTAAACGAATGGTTTGATGCGATTAAAACCCTCGCCGACAGCCCGAATGATGTAGGTGCGCGTAAAGTTGTACTTGAGAAAGCGGATCTGATCACTCAAAACATGAATGATTTTCACGAGAACATTCGCCGCCAATCTGATGCGACCAACAAAGGGCTAGATGTTGCCGTTGAGCGTATTAACCAATTGGCGCTTGAGCTGCGAGATTTACAACGCTTAATGATGCGTACTCCTGGTCCTCACAATGACTTAATGGACCAGCATGAAAAATTGGTGGCTGAGTTGTCTGAATACACCAAGGTCACCGTGACGCCACGTAAAAATGCTGAAGGGTTTAACATCCATATCGGGAGCGGGCACACGCTCGTCTCAGGTACAGAAGCCAGCCAAATGAAGATGGTTGATGGTTATCCTGATGTGAGTCAGCGCCGCTTGGCCATGATTGAAGGCAAAGGGATCAAGACCATTACCACTGAGGATATTGGCGGTAAGTTAAGTGCGCTGTTTACGATGCGAGATAAGCACATTCCTTACCTAATGGATGAACTTGGCCGCATGGCAACATCTTTCTCTTATGAAGTTAACAAATTGCAATCACAAGGCTTGGACTTACGTGGCAATGTAGGAAGAGCGTTGTTTACGGATGTGAACTCTGAAGTCAATGCCCGCTCGCGAGCGATCATCGCTGGCAATTCAAAAGCCGATATGGCGGTCTATATCGAAGATACTTCAGCGTTGAAAAGTGGTGAATACTCCCTACAGTACAACGGCAGCAATTATACCGTATTAAAGCCAACGGGCGAGCGGGTTAACGTTCCGGTCGTTGGCAGCAGTTTATTTTTAGATGGAATGCGAGTTGAGATTCGCAACGCCCCTCAAGCAGGGGAGCGCATATTGCTGCGTCCAACGCGTAATGGTGCCGCTATTATGAAAATGGCGACCAACGATCCGACAGCCATTGCCGCACAAAGTTATGAAGCCTCCACCACTTTTGCCCAAGGGCAGGCAAAATTTAATATTTTATCGGCAGGTGGGTTGCGTGAATTTGAAGTGGTGATCTCACCAACGGGCGATCAATTTGCGGTCACGGATACCAAAGGCAACGTGCTGCTAGAACCACAGGCCTACCCACCATCGAATTCGATTACTGTGCTTGGTACAACGTTTGAATTGACGGCTGGCGCGCTACCCAATGATAAATTTACGGCAAACCTTGTCCCCTCAGAAGGTGATAACGGCAATTTACGTAAGATGCAGCAAATTCAAACGGAGAAAAAACTCAACGACGGTGAAACGACCGTGCTCGGGGTTTATCACGATCTCAATACGGATTTTGGTTTGCAGCTGGCCACCGCGTCACGCTTAAGTGATGTGGCCAGGCTTGAAAAAGAGTCAGCGCAGGAGCGCATTGCGTCCATTTCCGGAGTCAACCTTGATGAGGAAGCCGCGAACATGATGAAGTTCCAACAAGCTTATATGGCTTCCTCACGCATCATGCAGGTGGCTAATGATACTTTCAACACGATTTTGCAGCTGAGATAGGAGGCGATAAATGTTAACCAGAATATCGAGCTTCCATAACTATCAATCGGTGCAAAACGATATGCGCCGTCAAGAATCAAAGATCCATCATAACCAAGCGCAGCTAGCGTCAGGTAAGAAGTTGCTTTCGGCCAGTGATAGCCCATTAGCCACTCATTACATCCAAAAAGTAGGGCAGCAAGAAGAGCAATTACGCCAATATCTTGATGCAATCGTGCTGGTTCGAAACCGCTTAGAGCATCAAGAAGTAATCATTGCCAATGCGGAAAGCTCGACCGATGAGGCAAAGCGTACTGTTATGGAAATGATTAACGGCTCTTTCTCTCCAGAAGATAGAGAAGCGAAAGCGCGTGAGCTGCAAGAGATGTTCAACAACTTAATTGAACTAGCAAATACGCAAGATGAGTCCGGTAACTACATGTTTGCCGGCACCAAGCCGAAGAATCAGCCATTTTTTAGAGATAATGCCAGTAACGTGACTTATTCCGGCGATGATTATCAGCGCAAAATGCGTATCTCCAACAGCTTAGAGATCCCGTTCAATAATCCGGGTAATAAAGTGTTTATGGAGATTGATAACCCGTTTGGTAACTACGAACCAAACTATCAATTAAACGAAGGTTCAGAGTTACTGCTCGAGCGCGCAACTAATTTAGACTCGAATGATACATCACGCTATACCGTGACGTTTGTTGATATGGCTAACGGCAAATATGGTTACCAATTAGAGAAAGATGGCAGCGTGGTACAGGCCGATGAGTTTGATCCACAAAAAGGCATTCGATATCAAGATCTGACGGTGCACGTAAAAGGGCAAATTTCGAAAGGTGATGTGTTAAGCCTAGAGCCACGTTCAACCTTTACCTTATTTGATAGCTATAAAGACGCGATTGAGCTCTCGCAGGGCTCCGTATCGGATGCATCGACGACAGCGAAACTGCACCAAATTACGGAAGAGTTCCATGCCGCCTTTATTCATCTCAATAAAGTGCGTACTGATGTCGGTGCACGCTTGAGCACTTTAGATATTCAACAAGAACAGCATGAAGATTTCAAAATCAGTTTAGCGAAATCAAAAAGTAACTTTGAAGATCTTGATTACGCGGAAGCGGTGATTGAATTTAATGAGAATTCACGTGCGTTGCAGGCTTCACAGCTGGCTTTTGGTAAAACGAAAGATTTGACCCTTTTCAACTATATCTAATCTTCAATGCCTTATGTGCTAAGCCATATGCGCGAAGAGTGGAATGTGTTGAAAAATTGGCCTGGAAATTGCTCATCTACTATCGAGAGATAAAGAGGCAATAGAGCGGCAAACGAAAGTGGCAACTCTGTTGCTAACGAGAAAAAACTGGATGCTCACTCACAAAGATAGAATGATTGAAGTTCTTCTAAGTGATTAAAAAACAAAGAATATTAATTTTAATATCAGATGTTTTAAAAGTTGGCATACTAATTGAATTGTCTATATCAGAGTTGATACAACAAGTTTTTAAATCGGCAAATAGCGGATTTAGCAAGTTCACGGTCAGTGCTTCCAAATGAGAGTAAAGCTGGCCGCTTCGCAAAAAGCTTGCGAACTCACTAGGAGAGCAAACTATGACCATTACAGTAAATACTAACGTCTCAGCAATGACTGCTCAGCGTTACCTTAATAAAGCGACGGGTGAATTAAATACCTCGATGGAACGTTTATCATCAGGTAATAAAATCAACAGCGCTAAAGATGATGCGGCAGGCTTACAAATTTCAAACCGCTTAACCGCTCAGTCTCGTGGCCTAGATGTGGCAATGCGTAATGCCAACGACGGTATTTCGATTGCTCAGACCGCGGAAGGGGCAATGAATGAGTCGACCAGTATCTTGCAACGTATGCGTGATCTTGCTCTTCAATCAGCAAACGGCACCAACTCGGCGTCAGAACGACAAGCTTTGGATGAAGAGTCGACCGCATTGCAAGATGAGTTAAACCGTATTGCAGAAACGACCTCATTCGGTGGACGTAAACTGCTCAACGGCTCGTTTGGTGAAGCATCGTTCCAGATTGGTGCGAGCTCAGGTGAGGCGATCATTATGGGGCTTACCAGCATACGTGCTGATGACTTCCGTATGGGCGGCCAATCGTTCCTTGCAGAGCAAGGAAAGGACAAGGATTGGGGAGTTCCAGCGGGCGCGCGTGATTTGAAATTTGAATTCACCACCCAGGCAGGTGAGCTTGTCACTCTCGATGTGTTAGCCAAAGATGGCGATGATATTGAAGAGCTAGCGACTTACATTAATGGTCAAACCGACAAGCTTAAAGCATCGGTTGATCAAGACGGTAAACTGCAAATTTTTGCCGCAGAACCGAATTTACAAGGTGACCTTGCCATCTCTGGTGGTTTGGCAACCGAACTTGGCCTAAACGGCGGACCGGGCGTTAAGACGACGGTTCAAGATATTGATATCACCTCAGTTGGTGGTTCTCAAAATGCAGTGGGCGTTCTGGATGCTGCGTTGAGATATGTGGATTCACAACGGGCAGAGCTCGGTGCGAAGCAAAACCGTTTAAGCCATAGCATCAACAACTTGGCCAATATCCAAGAGAATGTTGAAGCATCCAACAGTCGAATTAAAGATACAGATTTTGCGAAAGAAACCACGCAAATGACGAAAGCACAGATTCTGCAACAAGCGGGTACCTCGATTCTCGCTCAAGCAAAACAGTTGCCAAATTCTGCAATGTCACTATTGCAGTAATGTTAGGACCCTTCATCCAACAGCTCAGACGTGGGTTAGGTGAAGGAATCCTTGGCAAAGTATGATTATGGCCGAATATAAAGCTCTCTCAAGATGTACCCTGCTTTATAGTCATAGATAATCATACGCCCCGGTCAGTCGGTAATGTGTTCATTTCTCTGATCTCCACATTGGCTCTGGCTACCAACTAGCCCCGGTTCTCTCAAAGGAAAAGGGGCTTTTCTTTATCTATAATTTCTTGCTCTCATCAATGCTCCTCAATCGCCCGTGAAGCCGACCAATCACGTCAAATCTTTAATACTATTTTTGTATTTCAGCCAGTTTTGCAGCGTTTATCCCACTTTTAATCGATATTGGTTATTTTTTACGAAATCGTCGTTTTCCCGTTAAAGGATTCCTAACCGCAGTCGCTAATAATAGTACTTTGAGAGAACTACTTGGTTTTCCGAGACGTCGGAAACCGTTTGTCTATGACGCTAAGTCGGAAAATCAATAGGAGAACCACTATGGCGGTTAATGTAAACACTAACGTTTCAGCTATGACAGCACAACGCTACCTAAACAGTGCTAGCAATGCGCAACAGTTATCAATGGAACGTTTATCATCAGGCTTCAAAATTAATAACGCAAAAGATGACGCAGCAGGTTTGCAAATCTCTAACCGTTTGAATGTTCAAAGCAGAGGCTTAGATGTTGCCGTGCGCAACGCAAATGATGGCATTTCAATTGCGCAGACAGCTGAAGGTGCAATGAACGAAACCACCAACATTTTGCAACGTATGCGTGACTTATCTCTACAATCGTCAAATGGTTCGAACTCGAAAGCCGACCGCGTAGCGATTCAAGAAGAGATCACCGCGCTGAATGACGAACTCAACCGTATTGCTGAAACTACATCGTTTGGTGGCAATAAGTTGCTCAATGGTACTTTTGAGACGAAATCATTCCAAATCGGTGCGGATAACGGTGAAGCGGTCATGCTAAGCCTAAATAATATGCGCAGCGACAACGCAATGATGGGCGGTAAGAGTTACCAAGCGGCAAATGGACAAGATAAAGATTGGACCGTTAAAGCGGGTGCTAATGATCTTACCATTACGTTGACTGACAAACGTACTGGCGAGCAAACCATCAACCTAAGTGCAAAAGATGGCGATGACATCGAAGAGTTGGCCACTTACATCAATGGTCAAACCGACATGTTAAAAGCTTCTGTTGACGATGAAGGCAAACTGCAAATCTTTACTGATAGCAACCGTATTGATGGCGTAGCAACCTTTGGTGGCAGCTTAGCGGGTGAACTGAGTTTCCAAGCTGCAAAAGATGTGACAGTCGATACCATTGATGTCACCTCTGTCGGTGGTTCGCAAGAATCAGTTGCCATTGTTGATGCGGCACTGCAATTTGTAGACAGCCATCGTGCTCAACTGGGTGCATTCCAAAACCGTTTCAACCATGCGATTAACAACTTAGATAACATCAACGAAAACGTAAATGCTTCTAAGAGCCGAATCAAAGACACTGATTTTGCGAAAGAAACCACTGCCTTGACTAAATCGCAGATCCTTTCTCAAGCATCAAGCTCAGTGTTGGCACAAGCTAAACAAGCGCCTAATGCTGCTCTTGGTTTGCTTGGTTAAGTCGTTAACTTTTAAATTAAAAATCCAGCTTCGGCTGGATTTTTTTATGCCTCACTTTTCACGTGATCAAATAATGGATCTGAAAAATGAATCAACGGTTAAAACGGGAGGAAAGGATATATTGTTATGAGGCTAATAAAACAAAACCCAGCCTAAGCTGGGTTTGAATTGATGGTGCGGAAGGAGAGACTTGAACTCTCACACCTTGCGGCGCCAGAACCTAAATCTGGTGCGTCTACCAATTTCGCCACTTCCGCAACTTGTACTGTAGATAGATTGAACATTGGTTATTCAAACTATCGTTGTAAATGGTGGCTACGACGGGATTCGAACCTGTGACCCCATCATTATGAGTGATGTGCTCTAACCAACTGAGCTACGTAGCCATTTGACAATCTTAAATCATGGTGCGGAAAGAGAGACTTGAACTCTCACACCTTGCGGCGCCAGAACCTAAATCTGGTGCGTCTACCAATTTCGCCATTTCCGCAGCGTATTCTTTAAATAAACCGAATGTTATTGATTCAGCTTATCTTTTTACGGTCAGCTTATCGCTAACACTACAAATAATGGCAGGGCTACCTGGATTCGAACCAGGGGATGGCGGCATCAAAAGCCGCTGCCTTACCGCTTGGCGATAGCCCTACAAGATGATTGCTCATCTAAATAATGGTGCGGAAGGAGAGACTTGAACTCTCACACCTTACGGCGCCAGAACCTAAATCTGGTGCGTCTACCAATTTCGCCACTTCCGCAACTTATGCTGTAGATAAACTGAGGATTGGTTACTCAATTTATCGTTGTTATGGGTAGCTTATCGCTAACCATATGAAATATGGCAGGGCTACCTGGATTCGAACCAGGGAATGGCGGCATCAAAAGCCGCTGCCTTACCG
>NZ_CAWNMS010000023.1:0-60394 GCF_963875605.1 Vibrio sp. V04_P4A5T148 | reverse complement strand
GTTGTAAGCGCTCGCTATCTTTTTATCCCTTTATTTTTAATGTTTTTTTGTTTTTTTTGTATCATGAGATCTTGCTCACTTATAGTTTTATCGTTAATTTTTTTACTTAAATTAATTCTGCCGAATTGTTGTGATTCGGTTCGCAATCTGGATCTTTATTCATCTTCAATTGAAAATCTGCTGGTGAAATTGCCTAGAAATCAGTTTTTACTTCCAATTTTCATCATCATTTTGCCTCTTTTTTTCTATTGAGAAGTAAGGTTTGTAATACGCAGTGAGTAAGGCGTACCAGAGTAATGGATGCTTGAGGTTAACATTGATTAAATTTAACTAGTCATAACTCTGGATGCATCAATGGGGTGGTTGTTCCGTTGATGGTCATGGAAATATAGTGATAAAAAAGCCTGCAGAGTGCAGGCTTAATGGTGTTGATGTACTTAGAGTGATGTCAGTAGCTTTTGCAATTTATCGCGCTGCGCTTCGATGTGAGAGCGTTCAGGGCCGTGCTCCTGACAATGATCAAGAATGTAATCTAACGAATTAAGAACGGTACGCCAGCGAGGTGTTTTAGGCAGTGTCTCGATACGTAAGTACTTGTCTAGTGTCCGAGTCTGTAATGTGCTTCTATCGAGATACACTCGCCATAGCCCACTCTGCTCTGCAAAGGTAAACTTGCTTTGGTTACTGACCCGTTCCCAGTAATCTAAAGCACTGGTCATTGCTTCAACCAGTACTTCGCGCATTAAATCTTGCTTAGATTGACTCTCTCCCGATACTTTGTCGGCGATACGAGTGAACTCGCCACCGAGTTCTTTGAGCTGTTGCAGTTTTTCTTTATCGCCTTCAAATGCGTAACTGGATAGCGCTTCAATAGCGGTTTCAAGGTTATTGATGCGCGCTGCATTGATGTTTCCACCCACGTTAAATATGTACATAGCCTGCAACCCAGAGCCATCCGGTAGTCGTAACACATCAGCAGACATATGCTGACGTGTATCTTCGACATAGATATCGATATTACCGCAGTAATGCTCTTGCTCGACGACTAAGTATTTGGGGGCGATGAGTTCTTCCGCATTTGAGCGCTTTAGTTGTTCTTGGCTGCGCTTAAATAACCGAGCAGCCGCTTCGTTCGCAAAGCGGATTTTATGATCGTCTCGAATGCAAATAATGGCCTCAGGAGCGGATTCAAGCTGCTCTAGTAGGCGGCCTTGGGTTTCCAATAAACTGGCCTCTACCATTGCTCTATGCTTCAGCTCTTGTTGCAGTTGGTTGTTCTCAATACGTCTTTGTTCAGCTTTGCTGGCCGTTAAATGCGCCGTAATACGTGCAGCGAGCTCTTGCTTATTAAAAGGTTTCGATAAGTAATCGTTCGCTCCCGCTGCAAAACCACGAACTCTATCGTCAGTTTGATTTAATGCCGTCAACATAATGATAGGTAGCTCGGCATGATCGTATGTTTCTCTTAACTTTTCACAGACTTGGTAGCCGCTTAATCCTGGCATCATAATGTCGAGCAGTAGAAGTTCCGGTTTTTCTTTTTCGACCGCGCTAATGACTTCATTGCCATCTTTAGCGGTGCGGACTTGATAGCCTTCTAAACGTAGGAAGCTGTCTAGGACACGCAGATTGACGGGTTCATCATCTGCTATCAGTAGCACTGGGCCTTCTTTATTTTCAGGTAGTGAATGCATTTCAGGCAGTTCAATGTCTGAAATGGTCGGAGATTGGAAGTGGCCAGCTTCCATATAGCTTGTTGACTCAATTTCCGCTTTTGATGCTAATGGCAAGGTAAAGCTGAATGTCGTACCGACCATAGGTTGGCTACTGACATAAAGCGTTCCTTGCATTAATTCGATCAATTGACGGCTGATCGAAAGACCCAAGCCTGCGCCTTGTCGATAACGACTGGCATCTTGCCCTGCTTGAATCAGTGGTTCGAAGATGTGTTCAAGTTGTTCAGCAGGAATGCCTTGCCCCGTATCGACAACTTGGACACGAATCTTGTCATCAACCACATTGGCTGAAATGACAATTTTCCCTTCAGTCGTGTATTTAATGGCATTTCCTACAAGGTTATAAAGCACTTGCTCTAATCGTTGTGGATCGGCAGAGACCCAAATGCATTCATCAGGGATTTGGTTTATTACGCGAATGGGCTTTTTGTTGAGTAGATGGTTAGACAGCTCTAACACTAAGCGTGTTGCGCCGGATAGATCAACAGCACACTGTTTGATATCCAAGCTGCCATAGCGCATCTTATGGTAATCGAGTAAGTCATCGACCAAGTTTGTCAGCCGTTGTCCACTGCTGATGATTATGCCCAATTGATAACGGTGATCGGCCGTGATAGCTCCACTTGACCCAGAGATCAGCGCTTCTGCAATACCGACCATACCGTGCAACGGTGTTCTTAATTCATGTGACGTTGTGGCTAGGAATTCATCTTTTAGTTTGTTAGCGAGATGCAACTCATCGTTCTGTTTGCGGATTAATTGAATATTGCTTTCGAGCTCTTTATTTTGCGCTTTAATCAGCTGCATTTTTTCTCGGATTGAACGCTGCATACGCTCAAAACTCACTGCGAGTCGACCAATCTCATCTTTACGATCGGTATTGATAACATTTTCATCTAAATCCCCTGCTGAGACTTTTTCTGCCGCCCAAGTGAGCTTCAGTAGGGGAGAGGTAATAAAATTAGAGAGATAATGTGAAGCGATGACGACTAAAATAATCGCGGTTAGCATGGCGAAAATAAATAATTTCTCAAGCTGATGAACTCGCGCATAAGCCTCTTTTTCTGGTATCTCTACAACCAAAGCCCAATTGATATTTTTGTTTGCAACAGGTGCATAGGCGGCAATGGTTTTCTCATTCAATGTATTGGTGTAAGTACCAACGGCACTCAACCCAGAAAGCGCAAGATTGATCACTTTTTGACTAGTCTCGATTTCTTGCTGCGTGTAAGAGAGTATTCGAGAATGATGATCTTGCCCGACCAGTAAAGTCCTTATTTGCGATGTCGCATTGGTGTCAGCAACGAGTTTTGTGATGCCATTGTTTGGTAGGCGGAACATGGCGTAGCTGTGCAGGTAGCCCTGTTGAATAATGGGCGCGCCAAGCCAAGCAACTGATTGCCCTTCTTGTGGTGAAAAGTCAGAAATAATGACTGGTGTATATTCTTCATTGATTTTTCGTTGTTCGCCAACTTGCTGCTCTAACTGGCGGAATGTTTTACCCAGATTGCTATCTTTGTATTTTCCGGTCAGTAAATTCGTCCCATAGTTGTCGTGCTTATAAACGGAATAAACGACATCACCATCGAGATCCACCAGTAAAATATCGTCAAAATCAGAACGTTTAAGCAGTTCTAAATACGCCCAATGATAGCGTTTGTGCAGTAGGCGATACCGTTCACTGCCTACATAGCTGCTCGATTGTGGCAATATTGACGTTTTTATCTGATCACCAGAGCCAGGAATATAACGCTGCTGGGCATGCTCACGAGCTTGATCAATATCCAGACCAAGTCTTTGGAACGCATTGACTAAGCCGTAAAAGCGCCCTCCACTAGCATAAGCTAACTCTGAACGGACAAACCCCATCACTTCTGATTCTTTGGCCGTGAGGTAATCGAGAACTTGCTGTTGCTTAGTGTCTCTGACTGACAATAAGTGAGACGTGCTTTGTTCTTGAAGATCTTTAGTGTGTGATTGCAGAAAAAAAATGGCAGTCACAGTTAAAGGCGTGATGCTCAAAACGAGAAAAGCCAGCATAAGAGTATTTTGCAGGCGCTTAAATTTTTGCTTACGAGAGAACCTAAACATAGAAAAAGGCATTACTTTCCGTGAGGCTTTAACGACATGAGGTAGTCGTTAAAGTGAATGAAAAAAACAAAGAAAACCTAAAGTGACGAAATTAACGAGTTTTTTTACTTTGACAAGTAAGTCCTGTGGAAAGCGTGGTCACTAACGCAAAATTCGTAAAAATCATCCAGTTTAGTGACCAGTTGAGAGTGGATTACACTTATTGTTGTGACTTTTGTAATGTTTTTTTTGCGTGGTAAATGATGAATTTGTTAGTCTTATTTAACACCTCGCAATGACCATAAGCCTGTTCAATCAGCGGGGTATATTTAAGAAAACTGTTGGCCACAATAAAAAGTTCGCCTTTCACGGTTTGATGGCTTGGTGCGTTAGCCAGTAAGGCTTCTGTCGCACTATAGCTGGTCTCTAATCCGGAGTGGAAAGGGGGGTTTGAGACGATAAATTGATAATCTTTAGCGGTATCTGAGTAGACATCAGAGGCAAATACATTCCCTGATATGTTATTCGCTATCAAGGTTGCTTTGGTTGATTCAATCGCAAGCGCGCTGATATCGCACAGTTCAATCTCGATATCTGGGTTTAATGTGGCCATTACAGTACCCAACACACCAGCACCACAACCAAAGTCGAGAACTTTTCCTCTTAGTTTAGGTAGTGTATCGAGTAACAGTTGGCTGCCGAGGTCAAACTCGCCATGACTAAATACGCCAGGTAAACTTTTTACAATCAGTGAGTGTTGCTGATACTGCACCTGATAAGTTTTGAACCAGTCTGCAATTTGGAAGCTTGGTGGCTGCTGGGTGCATTGCCCCCAATAGAACGAACATCGTCGAGCTGAATCATACTTTTTAACCACCCCATAAGCTGCAAACATTTTTTCAATGCTTTTTATGCCCGAGCGGTTTTCACCCACGACCACAATCTCAGTCTCTTTGCCCAGTTTGGCCAACAGCATTGCAAGCAGATATTCAGCTTCCTGCTTCGCTTTGGGCCAGTAAAGCAGAATCATGTCAGCATCGGTTTCTTGCTCAAATTGAGCGCCAAAATGACATGTAATTTGCGAATAGGATTCAAGTTGGCGGTAGTAACCATAATGAGTGGTGAACACCGAAACAGAGCGACAATGATTAGCTAACTCTACAGGAAATAAATCCTCCGCTTCTCCAGCCACTAAAAGATGTTTTCCTTCGAAATAAGCAAGCTGACGCTGGGCAATTTGACTTGGTGCGGTGTAACTGGACATAGTGGGCTCTGCGCTAAAAAAAGAGGGGCAGATTCTCGCACAGTCTGCCCCTTGCTTCTAGCTTGATCGTTAGTAAGTCAAAAGTTAGCTATTATCTTGTTGATTGAGAAAACCTTTAAACTCTTCCTCATAAATATTAAACAGCACCATAGTGATGGCAAAAATGAGTGGGCCGTAAATTAACCCAATCAGGCCAAACAGCTGAATACCACCGAGCAGAGAGAAGAAGATCATTAAGGTGTTCATACCCGCGCTCCCTTGCATTAAAAAGGGCCGCAATAAATTATCAATTGAGCCTACAATAATGATACTCCATAGGGCCAAGAATATGCCCCATGTGCTATCTCCGGTTAGAAAGAGATAAACAGTGGCTGGAATCCATATCAGAGCAGTACCAACAACCGGAATAAACGAAGCAAACCCCATCATGGTGCCCCAAAATAACCCAGGGAAACCGGCGAGCCACATACCAAACCCACCCGCAAAGCCTTGCGCTATTGCGGTTAAAAATGACCCCATGACAGCCGATTTGGAGACTTGCTCAATTTCGCAGAGCAACCTGTCTTCTTGACTACGCGACAATGGCAAGATGTGCCTAAGAGCGCTGATGAGCTTATCGTGATCACGGAGTAGGAAAAACAACACGAACAGCATTAAGAAGAAATCCATCAAAAAACTGGTCGCATCACCCAGCACTTTTGCGCTAATACTGACCAAGTTGGTGCCAAATGAACTGGCAAATTGCCCCACTTTTTGTGCGATTTGTTGTGGCTGAATTTCATCAAAGGGCAAATATTGATTCGCAATGGCGAGTCCTTTGACAATCCAAGGATGAGCAAAGGCGGTTTGAATGCCACCATGAGTGACCCATTGGTACATGTTCTGAGAAAATACCGACCCTTGCTGCACAATAGCAGCAAAGACAAACAGCAGTGGAATCACAATAATAAACGTCAAAATAATACACGAGAGAAACGAGGCGGTATTTTTGTATTTGGGGATTTTTCGTTCGAGCCACTCATGAATGGGAAACATCAATAACGAGATGATGAAAGCCATGACAATCGAGTTGATATAAGGTGCAATCAACAGATAACAAGCAATAGCCGCAGCGACAAGTGCCGCAATGAGCACCCAGTGGCTAGAGGTGATTTTCACTTTTTCTGACACGTTGTTAATCCAACCTTGTAAAGTAATAGGGTTATAATGACTGCAAATCAGCGTGTTATCAATGAGGAACTGATGAGATGGGATGTTGTGATAATGAAAAAGGGTGTCAAAACCAGCATAAAAAAAAGTTGAAGCTACCGTGGTTTGCCATCAGCATGATGGCGTTGGTCGTTTTAGTGATTTATTACTGGCAATGATAGCTTGCTTATTGAGTCTGAAATGAATAAAGGGCTGATCTACAGCCCTTTATTCTATGATGAGTCTGCCTAATGGTGCTTATTCCGCTTGAGCTGCCATCATCGCAAAGCAGCGATCGGCCGCTTCTAATGTCGCTGCAATTTCTTTGGAACCGTGCGCCAAAGAGGTAAAACTTGCTTCAAAAGCTGAAGGCGCTAAATAGACACCATGCTCGAGCATCAAGTGGAAGAAGCGCTTGAAACGTTCAACATCACATTTTGCGACTTCTTCATAACAGGTGACGCGTTCTTGATCGGTAAAAAAGAAGCCGAACATGCCACCAACTTGGTTGACCAGCAAAGGAATACCGTGTTTGTCTGCGAGTTCTTTGAATCCATCAGCCAATTGCTTTGTTTTGGCCGCGAGACGTTTTTCATTGCCTTCTTCTTTCAGAAGCGTCAAGCAGGCATAACCCGCAGCCATAGCCACAGGGTTACCTGATAGTGTGCCTGCTTGGTACACAGGACCCGTTGGAGCGATGTATTGCATCACATCACGGCGTCCACCAAAAGCGCCAACAGGCATACCACCGCCAATCACTTTCCCTAGCGTTGTTAAGTCTGGTTTGATGTTGTAGTAAGCCTGTGCACCACCTAGTGCAACACGAAAACCTGTCATTACTTCATCAAAGATCAGCAGAGCGCCTTCTTGGTCACAAATCTCACGTAAGCCTTCATGGAACCCTTCTACTGGTGGAATGCAGTTCATGTTGCCTGCGACCGGTTCGACGATAATGCAGGCTATTTGGCCTTTATTGGCCGCGAACAATTCACGTACAGATTCTAAATCATTAAAAGTGGCGGTCAGTGTATGTTTAGCAAAATCAGCAGGCACACCAGGAGAGCTTGGTTGGCCTAATGTTAAGGCGCCAGAGCCTGCTTTTACTAGCAAACTGTCCGCATGACCGTGATAGCAGCCTTCAAATTTTAAAATTTTATCGCGCCCAGTGAATCCACGAGCTAAACGAATGGCGCTCATCGTCGCTTCGGTACCGGAACTGACCATACGCAACTGTTCCATTGATGGAACCAGCTCAGAAACTAATTCTGCCATATCGATTTCCATCTCGGTCGGCGCACCAAAACTGAGACCGCGCTGCGCTGCGCCTATCACGGCTTCACGAATGACCGCATGGTTGTGGCCTAGTATCATTGGCCCCCAAGAGCCGACATAATCAATATAAGCTTTGCCATCAGCATCAAAAATCAACGGGCCGTCTGCGCGGTCGATAAAAATCGGCGAGCCACCAACTCCGTTAAAAGCACGTACAGGAGAGTTAACTCCACCGGGGATTGCACGTTGTGCCTTTTGATAAAGCTCTGCTGATTTGGTCATGGATTTATCCTCTTCTGCTTGTTCGGACCAGTTGGTGTCGCATTGTATACCCAAACTCACCAAAGACACTTTTTTTCACTCATTTTCTGAGCCCATTCACAGCCAAATAAGCGCCGTATAGTGTACAACTCACGCGACAGTGAGTGTTTTTTCAGTGCATAATGCCTCGATAGTTGGAGTTTTAGCTTAAGTGACGGTGAATACTTGAACGAATAGGTCAGGTATTAGATAATCATTGCATTATTAAAAAAGAATCACCTTTACAGGCATAAGTTAAGCATAATAAGTCTGACAGGTATTAACACGAGTGAGAGAGGCCATCGTGAGTGAAGTAAATGTACCATTGTCATTTTCTGATACTGCAGCACAACGCGTAAAAATGTTGATTGCTGAAGAAGAGAATCCAGCGCTAAAACTGCGCGTTTATATTACTGGTGGTGGTTGTAGCGGTTTTCAATATGGGTTTACCTTTGATGAAAATGTGAACGATGGCGATACCACAATCGTTAATAGTGGCGTGACATTAGTGGTTGACCCGATGAGCTTACAATATTTGATAGGTGGCATTGTCGATTACACAGAAGGCCTAGAAGGCTCTCGTTTTTTTGTCAATAATCCTAATGCAACAACAACATGCGGTTGTGGTGCATCATTTAGTGTTTAACTAAAAAAGGTTCGATGCACAATTAATCTACTGTAGCTAATTAAGCTTAATAGCCCTATGTATTTGGATGTTATGTAGGGCTTTGCCTTAACCTTAAGAAGGCAAGAACATAATAAAGGATTATCTATGCCTGATACCAACATCAGCCGTTCATCTATTGGCCGCTTTTTTTCGCAACGACCTTGGCTACTCTCGACGATTTTTATTCTACTTCTCTGTTTTTGGTTAGGTTTTGGGGCATTGAAAGCGGAAGAGCCCCGGCAAACTACCAATGACACCATTCCTTTTGCGAAAGTGATTTACCAATCTTTTGAGGCTGAATTGACCGATAAGCATATCGATCTTTACGGTCGGACCGCACCTAATCGTCAAGCTAAAATTGGTGCTGAAATCGCAGGGAAAATTACTCAGATATCGATAGCAAAAGGGCAGCCTGTTAATAAAGGACAACAGATCGTCTTAATTGATCAAGCTGATCTAGCGGCTCAATTAGAGAGTGCGCAAGCTTTGTTTAAACTCAAACAAAAAGAATTCAGTGCCGCTGAGTCGTTAAAAAATCGAGGTTTGCAAGGCGAAGTGGCCTTTGCTTCGGCGCAAGCCGCTTTGGCGGAAGCCAGCGCTGTACAGAGCCGCGCTCAATTGGCTTTGCGTAATACGTCAGTTGTGGCTCCTTTCGATGGCATTGTTCAAGACATCTTGATAGAAAAAGGCGATTTTGTCGGAGTGGGTGACCCGATGGTCACCTTTATTGATCTCAGTAAATTAGTGATAGAAGCGGATGTCAGCGAACGGCACATCCAAAAAATCAAACAAAACCAAACCGCTCGCATACGTTTTATTGATGGCACTATCATCGATGGTAAAGTCCGCTATATCTCTCGTGTTTCATCGCCTGCCACCAATACGTTTGCGATTGAAGTCGAGTTTGACAATCCCAATCAGTCTATCCCTGCGGGTGTGAGCGCTGAAGTTGAGATGAGTTTGGAAACGCAACTGGCGGTGAAAATCACGCCCGCCATGCTCGCGCTTGATGATCAAGGAAATTTAGGCGTTAAAACTCTGCAGCAAGATCGTGTTCGTTTTATACCGATAACATTGGTAAAAGCCGAACAGGATGGCGTGTGGCTAACTGGGCTAGGGGAGACGGTGGATATTATCACCGTTGGGCAAGGTTTTGTTCGAGATGGTGATCAGGTGATTGCGGTCAAGAAACCTAACCACTCAGCGCAGTAGGGGGCTTTATGTTTTCCATTATTGATGCGGCGCTATCTCGTTCGCGCACCATGTTATCGCTGCTGATTTTTATCTTGTTTGCTGGTGTGGCGACTTACTTGTCGATCCCTAAAGAATCGAGCCCCGACATTACCATTCCTATCATTTATGTCTCTGTCAGCCATCAAGGTATATCACCGAGTGACGCTGAACGCCTTATCGTACGCCCGCTAGAGCAAGAAATGCGCTCTATTGAAGGGGTAAAAGAGATGACGTCAAATGCCTCTGAAGGTCATGCTTCTGTTGTCTTGGAATTTAATGTTGGCGTCAATCTTGATAAAGCGATGGCAGATGTCCGAGATGCGGTTGATTTGGCTGAACCAAAATTACCAGCAGACAGCGATGAGCCGACTGTGAACGAAGTGACATTCGCATCAGAGCAACCGATATTATCAGTGGTGCTTTATGGCACTTTACCAGAACGAGCTATTGTACAAATTGCAAGGCAGTTGAGAGACAAATTAGAAAGCTACCGACAAGTATTAGAAGTTGATATTGCTGGCGATCGCGAAGATATTGTTGAGATCATCGTCGATCCCTTATTGATGGAAAGTTACGGGCTCGATCAAGGCGATATCTATAATTTAATCGCGCTGAATAATAAAGTCGTTGCGGCGGGTTTTGTCGATACGGGCTACGGACGTTTTTCCGTAAAGGTTCCTTCTGTCTTTGAATCCTTGAAAGATGTATTAGAGCTTCCGGTGAAGGTTGATGGTAAGCAAGTAATCACTTTTGGTGATATCGCGACCGTCAGACGGGCATTTCGAGACCCTGAAAGCTTTGCTCGTTTAGATGGTAAATCGGCGGTGGTGTTAGATGTTAAAAAGCGTGCAGGTGAAAACATTATCGAAACCGTTGAGCTGGTAAAAACGGTGATGACAGAGGCGCAAAAACGGGAAGATTGGCCAAGTAATCTATTGGTCAAATACACGTGGGATGAGTCGAAAGACGTTGAGATCATGCTCAACGATCTGCAGAACAATATCCTATCGGCAATCATCTTAGTTGTAATTGTGATTATTGCTATTTTGGGAATGAGGACCGCCTTGCTGGTTGGAATTTCGATTCCGGGTTCATTTCTAACTGGGCTGTTAGTGTTGTCTGTATTTGGTTTGACCGTCAATATTATCGTGTTATTTGCTCTGATTATGGCGGTTGGCATGTTAGTTGACGGTGCTATAGTTGTGACTGAATTTGCCGATCGGCGTATGCAAGAAGGTATGCCTCGCAAAGAGGCGTACCGTGATGCTGCAAAACGGATGGCATGGCCGATTACCGCATCAACTGCTACTACTTTAGCTGCTTTTGCCCCTCTGCTTTTTTGGCCGGACATCACGGGTGAGTTTATGAAGTACTTGCCCCTCACGCTTATCGCTACTCTTGCCGCATCGCTGATCATGGCATTGCTTTTTGTACCAGTGTTGGGAGGTTTAATTGGCCGACCGCAACATGCTTCGGCTGCCAGTCAAGCACGGATGATTGCTTTACATGAAGGTGATTTTTCCCAAGCGACGGGCATCACCAAGCTCTATTATCACACGTTGGCCATTGCGATTCGTCACCCACTTAAAATACTGTTCAGTGCGATAGTGCTCGCGATTGTGATTGGCTTTGCTTATGCCAAAGCAGGGCTCGGTGCCGAATTCTTCCCAGAGGTGGATCCGCCTTATTTCACTGTTAAAGTTCGTTCTTATGGCGATCTTTCCATCCAAGAAAAAGACACCTTAATGCGAGAAATTGAGCAGGTGATGCTTGGTCATGAGGAATTTGAGAGCGTCTATACTCGAACGGGGGGAGAGGATGAAATTGGCCAGATTCAAATTACCCCTGTTGATTGGCAATATCGCCGCACCGTCAAAGCGATTATTGAAGAGCTTAAAAGCACCACGGATCAATTTTCAGGGGTAGAAATTGAGTATAAGTTTCCAGATGCAGGGCCACCTGTTGAACATGATCTGGTGATTGAAATGTCGGCGCGTACTCCTGAAAACCTTGATGCGGCCGCTAAAATGGTCAGAAAGTGGGCTGATAACAATCTCGCGTTGACTAATATCAGTGACACCTCAAATAAAGAAGGAATTGACTGGCGAATTGATATTCGACGTGATGATGCTTCTCGATTTGCAGCCGATGCGACATTGGTGGGTAACACAGTGCAATTTGTGACTAATGGACTAAAAATTGGTGACTACTTGCCTGATGATGCAAACGAAGAGGTCGATATTCTGGTTCGGTACCCAGAGGATAAACGAGATATTGGTCGATTTGATCAGTTACGGGTCAACACACCCGCAGGTCTGGTGCCGATAACCAATTTTGCGCAGATAAAACCGGATCACAAACAAGATACGATCAAACGGATTGATGGTCGACGGGTTATCGATATTATGGCGGATCTAAAGGAAGGGTATAATCTGGCCCTTGAATTGCCGAAAGTTACTCAAGCATTGTCGGAACTGAATTTACCTAATGGGGTGGAGTTTAAATTACGAGGGCAAAATGAAGAGCAGGAACATTCCTCAGAATTTCTAAAAAATGCCTTTTTGATTGCGCTGGTGGTTATGGGGTTAATTCTGGTTACGCAATTTAATAGTTTTTACCAAGCATTCCTCATTTTAAGTGCAGTACTGTTTTCAACGGTCGGAGTATTTGCGGGCCTGCTGATTTTCCAAAAACCTTTCGGCATTATTATGTCAGGTATTGGGGTCATCGCCTTGGCTGGTATCGTGGTGAATAACAATATCGTATTGATAGATACTTATAACCAACTGATACGCAGAGGCTTGTCAAAACAAGAGGCCATTTTACGCACTGGTGTTCAGCGTTTAAGGCCCGTTTTATTGACCACAGTGACGACTATTTTAGGGTTATTGCCAATGGTACTGGAGATGAACATAGATTTGATTAACCAGAAAATTGAGTTTGGCGCTCCCAGCACGCAATGGTGGTCACAACTCGCCACGGCCGTTGCGGGAGGCCTTGCTTTTGCCACTGTCTTAACGTTAGTACTGACGCCTTGCTTGTTGATGTTGGGGCGTAAGGAACCACCACCTACTCTCGAAGAGTAATCTGCTCAATCATTACACTATGAGGCCCACATTATTGGTGGGCCTTTTTTTATTATTTATTGGCATAGAGTAATTGGCTATAGCGTTCTAGCTTCCCAAGCCTAATTTGAGCATTGGCGATAAAGGTGGTTTTTGCTTGGCCCGTTAAGGATTTAGATTGCGGTAAAGAGACCGTTCTAGGGTTTTTGTGTACACCGTTGACCAAAAATTCATAGTGAAGATGAGGGCCGGTGACTCTGCCCGTCCCGCCTAATGTACCAACCGTTTGTCCTTGTTTGACTCGCTGACCTGTTTTAACCATGCGTCGTTGTAAGTGCAAATATTTGGTAATGTAGGTATTACTGTGACGTATAAACACATAATTACCATTAAATTGGTTGTAACTTGATTTTTCAACCACACCATCGCCAGCAGCCCAAATCGGGGTACCAACGGGCGCGGCGTAATCGGTTCCTCTGTGTGCAGTGACTTTTCCTGTGACGGGATGGCGACGGACAGGATTAAAATTCGATGTTACGCGACGAAAATCGATCGGCGAGCGCAAAAAAGCCTTTTTCATGGCTCGGCCATTTTCGTCATAGTAATTACCCGTAGCATCGTCCAATATTGCTGTGAACGTCGTTCCTTGGTTGGTAAAAGCGGCGGCAATAATATTTCCGCGGCCAATCACTTCACCTTCCACCACTTTTTCTTGGAATAGCAGCTTAAATCGGTCACCTTCACGAATATCTAACGCAAAATCGACATCCCAACCAAATATCCCCGCCAGCTCCATAATTTGATTTGCCGTTAAACCCGCGCTTATCCCCGCGTTCCAAAAATTTGAAGTAATACTCGCTTCTGCATAGTTGTACTGGAACATCAGCTCTTTTTTATCAAACTCAGAAGTAAAGCCATCGCCCGATTTAGTGATGCGAAAGCTTTCAAAAGCGCTAATAATGCGATTGAGTTGAACAAGTTCATTATTTTCATCAAAGCCAAATTGCAGCTCATCTCCTGGCTTAAGTCGTGACAGCTGGCTGTCAATATCACGATTTGTAGCCGTGAGTTGATAGAGTAAGCGAGCCGAAAGCCCAATTCGCTGAAATAATACCGCAGCACTTTCGCCAGGTTTAACTCGATAAGTTTCCCAACGTAACATCGCCGACGGAGATATGGGCACCCCGGTGGAGAGGGCTTCAGCATTAATGGTTAATGGATAGTGACGACCGATTTCTAGACGATTCGGATCTTTAGCAAGCTCTTCTGGATTTGGCAGAAATACCAGCGCGAAAACCATGAGAGCGCTTAAAAAGGCGATGAGGGTTCGATGCACCCAAGGGAGACGAGCAAAAATTGAAAGCATATCTAGGTTCGTTTAGTCAATTATAAAGAAATTAGCCAGTTCATTAGTCTAACTGGTTTCAAAAAGCATCGCTATTCAAGTAAGATGTTCAACTATTAAATTTTGCCAAATCTGTAGGAGTGAACAAGAATGGCGAGTATTGAAGCGGCTTTAGCTGAAATTAAACGCGGCGTTGAAGAGCTAATCCCAGAAGATGAATTGATTGCGAAACTGAAAGAAAACCGTCCACTGCGTATTAAATTAGGTGCTGATCCAACGGCTCCTGATATCCATCTTGGACATACGGTGATCCTCAATAAATTGCGTGCATTTCAAGATTTGGGCCATGAAGTCACCTTTTTGATTGGTGATTTCACGGGTATGGTTGGTGACCCAAGCGGTAAAAATACCACGCGTCCACCGCTCACTCGTGACGATGTTTTGCGTAATGCTGAAACCTATAAGACACAAGTGTTTAAGATTCTTGATCCGGCTAAAACGAAAATTCAGTTTAACTCTGAATGGTTGTCTTTATTGGGCGCGGAAGGCATGATCCGTCTTGCATCGAACCAAACGGTGGCACGCATGCTAGAGCGCGATGATTTCAAAAAGCGCTACGCTAATGGTCAGCCTATTGCCATTCATGAATTCATGTATCCACTCCTACAGGGTTATGATTCAGTCGCGATGGAGACAGATGTTGAGCTTGGCGGTACTGACCAAAAATTCAACCTATTGATGGGCCGTGAACTGCAAAAAGCACATGGTCAAAAACCACAAGTAGTCTTGATGATGCCACTGCTTGTTGGTTTGGATGGCGAGAAAAAAATGTCCAAATCAGCGCACAACTACATTGGTGTCAGTGAATCGCCAAGTGAAATGTTTGGCAAAATCATGTCGATCTCTGACACATTAATGTGGAGCTACTACGAGCTGCTTTCTTTCCGTCCATTGGAAGAAGTCGCACAGTTCAAAGCTGATGTTGAAAATGGCACGAACCCACGCGATCTTAAAATCTTGTTGGCGAAAGAGATCATTGCACGTTTTCACTCTAAAGAAGAGGCGGATGCGGCTGAACAAGAGTTCATCAATCGCTTCCAAAAAGGTGCGATGCCAGAAGAGATGCCAGAATTTGAATTTGCAGCGGGTATTGCTATCACTAACCTGCTCAAAGAGGCGGGTTTAGTGGCTTCAACGTCTGATGCGATGCGAATGATCAAGCAAGGCGGAGCCAAACAAGATGGCGAAAAAATCGACGACAGCAAAAATGTACCAGCCGCGGGGACTTATGTTTACCAAGTCGGCAAGCGTAAGTTCGCACGAGTTACTGTAAAGTAAAAATCACAGTAAAGTGAACAGTCTATTCATCAAAGCGCCTAAGGGCGCTTTTTGGCTGGGCCTGATCTTGGCATATTAAAATCTTCAATCTGAATGGTGTGGTTGGGTATGTGTGAAATTGGAACGCATTGGATGCAAAGATCAGAGTGTATTTCGCCAAAGGCTTTGGTACAATTTGCGCACTGCTAATTGAGCAGTACTTTCGGAGATTTTTATGAACAATACCGACCATCCCCCTAGTATGAAGGGAGAAAAATAACCGCTTTCGGTATTGGCGATCTTCGCTCCTACCTTCAGTGGTAGGGCTTATCTTTTCTGATTTACTCCTCTCGATTTTTCTCCTGCTTTCTAGTTTGAAATGAAAACTTATCTGTGAATTACATTGATGAACAATGACGTCATTGCTCACGAATATATTGCATTTGGGTATCATTTCGATGGTCGTTACCTTTGCCAATCGGGAGATTCGCCATGACGGTAATGAGCAACATTTATATTGAAAATTCACCTAACTTTTCTTTGGAAGAGATTGGTGCGGCTCGTAATGCATTTTTGCAGTACGAACAGCAAAAACAGGTACATTTATTGGCAGTGATGCCTATCGAAGAGGCAGTGGCGATTTTACGTCACTGTACTATTGGTTATGTTCAGCAACTACTCAGTGAATTAGATAAAGGGGGCTATGACATTCGCGCTCGCCATTACGCTAACCAATTGGGGTTTATTTACTCAGAAGTTGAAACGGCACAAAGCTATTTAACCACTAGCGTGATTGAACATGTGAAGCAGCGTATTGGCTGGATTATTCTATTGGCACTACTTGGTATCGTATCCGGGCTGATTATTACCCAGTATGAAGATACATTGAGTCAGCTTGTGCTCTTAGCTGTGTATATGCCTGTTATTGCCGCTGCAGGTGGGAATACTGGCTCGCAAGCTGCGACGTTAGTCGTGCGCGCGTTAGCGGTTGGTGAGTTACGCAAACGCCAATGGTTGCGTGTATTGTGGAAGGAGTGCCGTGTTGCGGTTTGCCTTGCGTTGGCTATCTCTGCGGTGATGGTGGCTCGCATTATGTTGTTTAGTGATGCCAACTCAACCGGAGGCTTTCCACTAGAAAACATTGCGTTTGCAATTGCGGTTGCGCTCTTTATCCAAGTCACCATTTCCACGACGATTGGCGGCTTATTACCCATTGCTGCGCGCGTTTTTAACTTAGATCCTGCGGTATTAGTTAGCCCTGTACTGGCTTCTATCGTCGATATTTCGGGTATGTGGATCTACTTTAACGTGGTGAACTATTCATTAGGACTGAGCTGACTGAACTTAACGACATCTTCAAAGAAGAGCGTCTCAAATTGAGCAATTGGGGCGGTAACACTAGTGTTATCGCCTTGATCTTGCGGATAATAATCAGTGATGAATTGAACAAATAATGTACTCGGTTTTCCTTGTTTATCTAAACCGAAGCCCGCCATGTTATGCGTTCCATAAAGCGAACCACTTTTGGCAATCAGCTGCCCTTGTATAGCTTGGCCACGCATACTACGTCGGTACTGTAAGGTACCGGATTCACCGGCTTTAGGCATGATATCAATAAGCTTAAGGGTCTGATTATTAATCCAAATGTAATTCAGCACATCCACCATATTTTGTACTGAAAGGCGGTTGTTACGTGATAAACCCGAACCATCAGCCAACTGAGCTTGTGCCAAGTTGATGCCTGTTCGAGAAAAAAGGATCTGCTTGATCGCCTCGGTGCCATTACTAAAACTACCGGGTTGAATAAAAAAATGCTGGCCAAGTGTTTTGGTTAAACTGTCAGCAATCAAATTGTCAGACTCTTTAAGCATCATTTCTAACAACGGGTACAGTGGCATAGATTGATGTGTCGCTATCAATGAACCCTTTTCTATGCTCAGTTCATCTTGTTTTACACCCAGCTTAACCTCGCCTAGCAATTCAATACCCACTTGTTTGAGTTGCTTATAAATCATACGCGTGGCGTATAAGTTTGGGTCTTGCACGGCAAACGTTAGTGGCAGAGGTTGTTTTCGCTCGGCCAAACAGCCGTCGAGTTGGTAATGGTTCTGCTCTGAAGTACGCAGTTCTAAATCACAGCGAGCGCTCTCTTGTTCAGTCTTAGTGACACTTCTTGCGTAGCTGGTCACGTGAATGGGATAGTGCTCAGGCACATAAACCCGAGTTTTCCCGTTCGGCTGCGTATAAATAGAGGCTTGCACACAATTACCATCCAGAGTAATTGCACTTGATGGGGCGCTATAGCATACCCCCAGAATATCCCAAGGTGATCCAACCGCGCGGTCGTAACCTGAAAAGGCTGAATTATCTAACCAAAGGTTGCCTTTTATTTGTGAGATGCCCTGTTTTTTTAGCTCGCTGAGTAGCTGCTTCATATCTTGGCTGGTTAACGTAGGGTCGCCAGAGAAGTGAATAACAATGTCATCGCCATGTTGAGTTAGCTGAGTCGTGAAGCGAAATTGTTCGCCAAGCTCTAGCGTGGCGGCAAGCGCGGTGAGCATTTTTAAAGTGCTGGCAGGAGGGAAAAGCGCTTGTATGTTATTAGTATCTTGAAAAACCTGTTCAGTGGCTAAAGAGTGAACGAATAAACCCACCCGAGTACCTTGTGGCAGTGTTTGCAAAGGCGTATACGCCAAAGTCGATAAAGGAAAGAAGAACGAGAGGATGAATAAAAAAGCACTGCGGTTTAATAAGAGCATAACACGGCATTTCAGGGCGGAATGTGCATACAGTATAGCGAGATAAAAAAACGCCTGCTAGCAAGCAGGCGTTTTAAATCTATGACATTAAGCCAAGAATTAGAAGTCGTAACGTAGACCTAGTGCTAGTTCGTCTTCAGATTTAGCTTTACCTACTTTGTCTGAATCAAGTAGGTTGAAGTTGTAAGAGATGTACGAACGGAAGTTAGGTTTGAAGAAGTAAGTTGCATCAACTGCAAAGTTATCAGCTTCATCTGCTTTATTACCAGAATTTTTAGATTCTAGGTAGTTGTAAGTAGAAGTGAATACAGCTTGACCCATAGTGTATTTTGCTGCTAGCTCATAACCAGTTTTATCTGTTTTGCTTGCTGCTTTGTCTTGACCATCAACAAAAGTACCAGCGAAGTAGAAATCAGAGATAGCGTAAGACGCTGCTAGCATGTATTGATCAGAAGACTTATTCGCTGCTGTATCTTGATCTGCGTAACCCGCACCTAGCACAACGCCAGTGTCGCCGATTGCATAGATAGCCGATAGAGAGTAGCCGTCTGCATTGTTGTCTGTGTATTCCGCATTCCATACACCGTTGCTATCTTTATCTGCAGAACGATCAGCAAAACGGTAGCTTGCTTTAACGCCTAGATCAGCAAATTGACCTTTATAAGCCACCATGTTGTCTACGCGGTCTGCTACAGCGATTTTATACGCTGCTGAGTTGCCGTGGTAAGCCATGATATCAGTAAAGTCAGTGATAACACCTAGCGCGCCGTCATTTTTACCGTAAGTCACTTCACCGAAGTTACCGCCGATACCAGCATAAGTGTAACGGTTATCTAGGTTGTCGTTTTTATCATCACGGTCGTTAGTAGTGAACTCACCTTCGTAGAAACCAACGCCGTATAGGCTGTCGTTGATCGCTACTTTACCTAGGAAGTTTAGACGTACGCGTGATGCATCGTCCGCTTTGCCATCTTTAAGAGAAAGACGTGCTTCTGCGCGGCCGCCCATTTCTAGAGATGTACCGTCTTGGTTGTATAGCTCACCAGCATTTACACCAGTTACTACTGCAGCAGCTGATACTGCTAAAGCAATCAGAGTTTTGTTCATCTTATTAGTCCTAATTTACTGTCCATAAATATTTTTATTTGCGACGTCTATATCGTCCTTCGAGTGCTTTTGAACATTGAGTTGCATAGGTTGGGTTTTGTAAACCTTCACTAACGTACAACCAAACGTTACTAGCATTTCGTGTTCTACTTTTTACTCTTAAGTTCCGAAATTAGTTAGTAAAATGATATAAAACAGGTTTATGAACACCGTTTTATTTCGTGTAAATAAATATCAAGTCTTTGTTTTTTATTTGGTTTATTGGTTTTTATCAACTGGTCTGAATAGTTTATTTTTTATTTTTTTTTAGTGAAGTGGGTCGGTTTTTTGTGCGAAAACATTCGTGAAAATGAGCTTTGTGTCTGTTTTTTATCACTTTCCCCCAAACTCATTCACAGAAATCTGACAGGGGTCACGTGTGATTTAAGATGATTTAGTCACGAAGTTTGATTACACTGATTAGCAACTATGTTAATCCATGTACTACCTAACCTTTGTTGTGTTGGGTAGTTTTGTTTTGCCCAAATACGAATTTTGGCATTAGAGGTATAAAATGGAAAAAGTTCCAATGACAGTTCGTGGTGAACAATTGCTGCGCGAAGAGTTAGATAGGCTGCTAAAATTACGTCCACAAATTACCCAAGCTATTGCAACCGCACGTGAACTTGGCGACCTAAAAGAAAATGCGGAATATCACGCTGCTCGAGAAGAGCAAGGTATTTGTGAGGCTCAAATTCGTGATATTGAATATAAGCTATCTGTTGCTCAGGTGATCGATATCACTAAAATGGAAAATACAGGCAAAGTGATTTTTGGTTCAACAGTGACATTGATTGACAGTGATACTGATGAAGTGAAACGCTACCAGATTGTGGGTGAAGATGAAGCTGAGATTAAATCTGGGCGCATTTCTGTCAGCTCACCGATTGCCCGCGGTTTGATCGGTAAAATGGAAGGTGATGAGGTGATTATCGCCACTCCTGGTGGTGATAAAGATTTCGAAATCGATAAAGTTGAATACCTCTAATTCATTTCAACAACAATCAAAAAGGTCGCAGTGTGCGACCTTTTTTTGTCTGTATCCATCAGAGTCAGAGCGTCGATAACGCGACTGATTACTTACGAGGGATCTCGATTTTACGTTGCTCGGTTTGACGAAATAGTACGAGAATCTTACCAATGGTTTGTACTTTTTCTGCGCCAGTCTCACGCACGATAGCATCGATAATCAACTGCTTAGTTTCGCGATCTTCGGATGCTACTTTCACTTTGATCAGTTCGTGGTGGTTGAGGGCAATCTCGATTTCCGCTAGAACAGCCTCAGTGAGTCCATTCGCGCCCATCAGTACAACAGGTTTCAAACTGTGTGCTAGGCCTTTAAGGTGCTGCTTTTGTTTGGTGCTTAGGTTCATTATGCGGCCAATTTTATTTAATATAAGGGTTGAAAAAAGCTATTTTAACGCCATCTATCCCTGAAGACTATATTTTCTACCATACTTTCTTGGATGGAAACATTTCAGTTAGGAATCGAATGAGTAAACAGAAGCATTCGGCCAGCTCTAGTCGCTGGTTGAAAGAACATTTTGATGATAAATACGTGAATGAAGCCAAAAAGAGAGGTTATCGTTCGCGTGCTATTTTCAAAATAGAAGAGATTCAAAATAAAGATAAACTGCTTAGGCCAGGAATGACTGTTGTGGATTTAGGGGCGGCTCCCGGTGGGTGGTCTCAATATTCAGCGGGTATCGTCGGTGATAAAGGCCGAGTGATCGCGTGTGATATTTTGCCGATGGATCCTATTGTTGGGGTTGCTTTCTTACAAGGCGATTTTCGTGAAGAGGCCGTGCTGGACGCACTATTAGATCGTATACAGCCTGATATGGTTGATGTGGTGATGTCAGACATGGCACCTAACATCGCCGGAAATAATTCGGTTGATCAGCCAAGGGCAATGTATTTGGTTGAACTAGCTCTAGATATGTGTCGACAAGTTCTTACTCCAAATGGTAGTTTTGTGGTCAAGGTTTTTCAGGGAGAAGGCTTTGATGATTATGTCAAAGAAGTTCGAAACCTGTTTAAAGTCGTGAAAATAAGAAAACCAGACTCTTCGCGAGCTCGCTCAAGAGAAGTCTTTGTTGTAGCCACTGGTTACAAAGGTTAACGTTTTTGCTGTACAAGGCATAAGTTAACATATGGCTACAGGTTACAAACTGTAGTACCCTACCTTTAATTACAATTAGTTATCGCGAGGCTTACACCTTGAGTGATATGGCAAAAAATTTAATTCTGTGGCTAGTTATAGCTGTCGTTTTAATGTCGGTATTCCAGAGCTTTGGCCCTGGTGATAGTAACGGCAAAGCAGTGGATTACACCACGTTCGTACAGGAAGTTGGCCAAGGCCAGATTCAAGAAGCTCAATTTAACAATAGTGAAATTTCCTTTACTCGTAGAGGCGGTGGTACTCGCTATGTAACTTACATGCCCGTGTACGATCAAAAACTGCTTGATGATTTGATTAATCAAAACGTTAAAGTACAAGGTACACCACCAGAAGAGCAAAGTTTGCTCGGGACCATTTTTATCTCTTGGTTCCCAATGATCCTACTGATCGGTGTTTGGATATTCTTCATGCGTCAAATGCAAGGTGGCGGTGGCAAAGGTGCCATGTCATTTGGTAAGAGCAAAGCTCGTATGATGAGTGAAGAGCAAATCAAAACCACGTTCGGTGATGTGGCTGGGTGTGACGAAGCGAAAGAAGATGTGAAAGAGCTTGTGGATTACTTGCGTGATCCGAGTCGCTTCCAAAAACTGGGTGGGAAAATTCCAACGGGTGTTTTGATGGTTGGTCCTCCTGGTACAGGTAAAACATTACTGGCAAAAGCAATTGCTGGTGAGGCGAAAGTACCGTTCTTCACTATATCTGGTTCTGATTTCGTTGAAATGTTTGTTGGTGTCGGTGCATCTCGTGTACGTGACATGTTCGAGCAAGCGAAAAAGGCTTCACCTTGTATCATCTTTATTGATGAGATTGATGCGGTAGGTCGTCAACGTGGTGCTGGTGTCGGCGGCGGTCACGATGAGCGTGAGCAGACTTTAAACCAAATGTTGGTTGAAATGGATGGTTTTGAAGGCAATGAAGGCGTTATCGTCATTGCGGCAACCAACCGTCCAGACGTTTTAGACCCAGCATTGCTGCGTCCGGGGCGTTTTGACCGTCAAGTGGTGGTCGGTTTACCTGATGTTCGCGGTCGTGAACAGATCTTGAAAGTTCATATGCGCAAAGTACCTTTAGCTGGTGATGTTGAACCTTCATTGATTGCTCGCGGAACACCGGGTTTCTCTGGTGCCGATTTGGCGAACTTAGTGAACGAGGCGGCGTTATTCTCTGCTCGCGGTAACAAACGCAATGTTTCAATGGTTGAGTTTGAGTTAGCAAAAGACAAAATCATGATGGGTGCTGAACGTCGTTCGATGGTGATGTCTGAAGAAACTAAAGCATCAACAGCTTATCATGAAGCAGGACACGCCATTGTTGGTCGTTTGGTACCTGAACATGATCCTGTTTATAAAGTATCGATTATTCCACGTGGTCGAGCTTTAGGTGTGACGATGTACTTGCCTGAACAAGACAGAGTTAGCATGTCGAAGCTGCATCTTGAGTCTATGATTTCAAGCTTGTATGGCGGTCGTTTAGCGGAAGAGTTAATTTACGGCCCAGAAAACGTTTCAACTGGTGCATCAAACGATATCGAACGTGCGACAGCCATTGCTCGTAAAATGGTTACGCAATGGGGCTTTTCGGAAAAACTTGGCCCATTGTTGTATGCAGAAGATGAAGGTGAAGTCTTCTTAGGGCGCAGCGTGACTCAAACTAAGCATGTGTCTGAAGATACTGCTAAGTTGATTGATGACGAAGTTCGTAAAATTATTGACCGCAACTATGATCGTGCGCGTAAAATCCTTGAAGAAAATATGGATATTATGCATGCAATGAAAGATGCGTTGATGAAATACGAAACGATTGATGCAGGCCAAATTGATGACTTAATGGAGCGTAAAACCGAGATTCGCGAACCTGCAGGTTGGGCTGATCAAGCCAAAGCTCAAGCAGAAAAAGCGGAAGCGGAAAAAGCTCAAGAGCCAAAAGTAGAGCCAGCAGCAGAAGACGAAGTAGCCACTGAGTCCTCAGAAAAGAAAGATGCTGAGTAATCGTTAATATTCAAATTAAACCCCGAGCTTTCTCGGGGTTTTTGTGTTTTAGAGCAAAATGAAGATTCAAACCCCAACAAAGACACTTATCCTCGATCGTCCTCATGTCATGGGTATCTTGAACATGACTCCGGATTCATTTTCCGATGGTGGAAAATTTAACGCGCTAGATTTGGCACTAGAGCATGCCGATACAATGATTGCCGCAGGTGTCAGCATTATTGATATTGGAGGGGAGTCAACTCGGCCGGGGGCTCCAGAAGTGACTCTCGATGACGAATTATCTCGTGTTATTCCTATTATTAAAGCTATTCGTGCAAAGTATGACGTCTGGATTTCAATTGACACCAGTAAAGCTGAAGTGATGCGTCAGGCGGTTGAGGCTGGTGCTGACTTGATTAATGATGTTCGTGCACTGCAAGAGCCGGGGGCATTAGAGGTTGCGGCTAAAGCACAAGTGCCTGTCTGTATCATGCATATGCAAGGCCAGCCACGAACGATGCAAACCAGTCCACATTACCAAGATGTGTTAGCGGATGTTAAGCTCTTTCTAGAAGATCGAGTCGCAGCGTGCGAGCGCGCGGGGATCGCGCGTGCAAATATTATCCTCGACCCCGGTTTTGGATTTGGCAAAACCATTGAGCATAATTATTATCTGCTTGCACATCTAGACGCATTTCATCAGCTAGGTTTGCCGATATTGGCTGGAATGTCTCGTAAGTCAATGATTTTTAAACTACTCAATAAAAAACCAGCTGAATGTATGGTGGCGAGCGTTACCTGTGCAGCTGTAGCTGCAATGAAAGGTGCACAGATTATTCGTGTCCATGATGTGAACGAAACCATTGAAGCAATGAAAATAGTACAAACCATTATTCAAAATAGTTAACAATAATAATTAAGGAAAAATCATGTCTGACAAAAGACGTTACTTTGGTACAGATGGTGTCCGCGGTAAAGTTGGACAGTATCCTATCACTCCCGATTTCGTATTAAAACTTGGCTGGGCGGCTGGACGTGTATTGGCAAAACAAGGCACGAAAAAAGTCATTATTGGTAAAGATACGCGTATTTCAGGTTATATGCTTGAGTCGGCTCTAGAAGCGGGCTTAGCCGCTGCAGGATTAAAGGCGATTTTTACCGGACCTATGCCGACGCCAGCTGTTGCTTACCTGACTCAAACCTTTCGTGCAGAAGCGGGGATCGTTATCTCAGCGTCGCATAACCCTTATTACGATAACGGCATCAAATTCTTCTCATCCGAAGGGACTAAATTACCTGATGAAATTGAATTGGAGATCGAAGCTGAATTGGATAAACCGATTGAGTGTGTCGAGTCTGCCGAACTTGGTAAGGCTTCACGTATGGTCGACGCTGCAGGGCGGTATATCGAGTTTTGTAAAAGTACCTTTCCATCGCAATGGAATTTATCAAAGCTGAAAATCGTCGTTGACTGTGCTCATGGTGCCACCTATCACATCGCGCCTAATGTCTTTAAGGAACTTGGCGCTGAAGTGATAGCAATGGGGGTTGAGCCAGATGGTCTGAATATTAATGACGAAGTTGGAGCAACGGATGTCCGTGCGTTGCAACAGCGCGTTGTGGCAGAAAAAGCAGATTTAGGACTGGCATTTGATGGTGATGGCGATCGCTTAATTATGGTTGATGAGCTTGGCAATAAAGTGGATGGAGATCAAATTGCCTATATCATCGCCCGTGATGCCCTGAGACGTGGAGAATTAAAAGGTGGTGTTGTTGGAACGCTAATGACAAACCTTGGTATGGAAAACGGCTTAAAGCAGTTAGGTATCCCTTTTGTGCGAGCGGCGGTTGGTGACCGTTATGTGATGGAAAAATTGCTGGCAAAAGGTTGGAAAATTGGCGCAGAAAATTCAGGGCACATCATACTGCTAGACAAAGTGACTACGGGTGATGCGATTGTTGCGGCGTTGCAAGTTCTTGCTTCCGTTGTGGGCAGTGAAATGTCGCTCAATGAACTGGCTAAAGGCATGACGCTTTACCCGCAGGTTTTAGAAAACGTACGTTTTAGTGGTGATTCCAACCCATTAGAAGCCGAAGCGGTAAAAGCGGCAGTAGCTGCCGTAGAAGCGGAACTTGGTAGCCAAGGTCGAGTGCTCTTGCGTAAATCAGGTACTGAACCTTTATTGCGCGTGATGGTGGAAGGGGAAGATGCTGAGCTAGTAAAAAATTCAGCATTAAAGATAGCGCAAGCGGTTAAAGATAATTGCTAACCAGACAAATAATATGAGTTAACCTAGGATTTCATGACCGTAATTTGGCTTGAAATCTTATGGTTAGCTGTACACATAGGGTGTCGTTGCCCTTTTTTTAACCGCTTGAAGCATAAACTCCATTTTTTTATAAAATACTCCTTGTCAGCATGGGATGCATTCGTTAGTATTGCGTCCGCCTTCGTTGAGGAGGTCGCTAGCCTTGTTCAAGTCAGTTGATAAGAACGGCGCTGGCTCAACTATTTGGAACATAGGTGGAAGTAATGTTTACAGTTCTACTTGTGATTTACCTGTTGGCAGCGCTTGGTATCATTGGCCTAGTGTTAATTCAACAAGGTAAAGGCGCAGATATGGGAGCCTCTTTCGGTGCTGGCGCGTCAAACACTGTGTTTGGTGCTAGTGGCTCAGGAAATTTCCTAACCCGAATGACTGCAATTTTTGCAACCGTATTCTTCATTCTTAGTTTGGCATTGGGCAATTTGTCTACGCATAAAACTGAATCACAATGGATTGACCCAACTAAAGGTCAAGTGATTGAGCAAACTACGGATACAGCGAGTGACGTTCCAGTAAAATCTGGTGACGAAATCCCGCAATAACTTATCTTAGATAAGTACAAATAATTGCCGAGATGGTGAAATTGGTAGACACACTAGCATGAGGTGCTAGCGCCTTAGGTGTGAGGGTTCGAGTCCCTCTCTCGGCACCATTATTTACAAACTTGTAAATCACTTGATAGAGCGTATAATGCTCGCAAGTCGGACGCGGGGTGGAGCAGCTTGGTAGCTCGTCGGGCTCATAACCCGAAGGTCGTCGGTTCAAATCCGGCCCCCGCAACCAATTCTTTTTGGGTTTTGGATGCAAGTTTGTGCAGTGTCAACCTCACTGCAATTGAGAATTTAGATTCTCAATCATCAGGGTCCAGCAACAAAAAACCCCGACTAATCGGGGTTTTTTGTTATCTGAGTTTCTCAAGTACGAGATTTTCAGATAGTTGCTTGGAATTTAAATTGGGCTCTGTGCCCTTTTTTTGTTTCTGGAGTGGTTTAAATGACTGGTTTAGAAAGACAACTTACTGAAATGCTTGACGCTCCAGTAGCGGCATCAGGTTATGAGTTAGTTGGATTAGAATTTATTCGTGCCGGAGAGCACTCAACATTACGCATCTATATTGATCATGAAAACGGTATTAACGTTGATGATTGCGCAGAAGTGAGCCATCAAGTGAGTGCTGTGCTCGATGTTGAAGATCCAATTTCTGTGGCTTACAACCTAGAAGTTTCTTCACCAGGTTTAGAGAGACCACTTTTTAAAGCAGCGCATTATGAACAGTTTATTGGTCACGAAGTCAGCATCGTTTTGAAAATGGGTGTCGGCAACCGTCGCAAATGGAAAGGAATTATCCATTCTATTGATGGTGAAACCGTTGCAATTAGCGTTGATGGGAAAGAAGAACTATTTGCGCTAAGCAATATTTCTAAAGCTAACCTGATCCCTAAATTTTAGTTCTCCTAGAGAAAAGAGCTTAAGAGGCTAGATTAAATGAGTAAAGAAATTTTAGCGGTAGTTGAGGCGGTTTCGAACGAGAAGGCCGTACCTCGTGAGCGTATTTTTGAGGCGCTTGAAACTGCGCTTGCCACATCAACAAAGAAGAAACATGAAATTGAAGTCGATGTACGTGTTGCTATCGACCGTAAAACGGGTGAGTTTGAAACTTTTCGCCGTTGGTTAATCGTTGAAAATGTTGAACATCCAACAAAAGAAATTTCATACGATGCAGCTAAATACGATGACGAAACAGCTGAACTTGGTCAATATATTGAAGATCAAATTGAATCAGTGACCTTTGACCGTATTACAACACAAACAGCAAAACAAGTTATCGTACAAAAAGTGCGTGAAGCTGAACGTGCGCAAATCGTCGAACAGTTTATTGATAACGAAGGTGAGTTGGTTACTGGCGTTGTTAAGAAAGTAAACCGTGATTCGGTTATTCTGGATTTAGGTAATAACGCTGAAGCGGTTATTTTACGTGATGACCAGCTACCGCGTGAAAACTTTCGTCCAGGTGACCGAGTTCGTGGTCTGCTATATGCTGTACGCCCTGAAGCGCGCGGATTCCAACTCTTCATTACTCGTTCAAAACCAGAAATGCTCGCTGAGCTATTCCGTGTAGAAGTGCCAGAAATCGGTGAAGAGCTGATTGAATTGAAAGCCGCGGCTCGTGATCCGGGTTCACGTGCGAAAATTGCAGTCAAAACCAATGACAAACGCATTGACCCTGTGGGCGCGTGTGTCGGTATGCGTGGAGCACGTGTTCAAGCCGTATCGAGTGAGCTCGGCGGTGAGCGCATTGATATCGTTCTTTGGGATGATAACCCAGCTCAATTTGTTATCAATGCAATGGCACCAGCAGATGTTGCATCGATCATCATGGATGAAGATACGCACTCAATTGATATTGCTGTTGAAGCGGATAACCTAGCGCAAGCAATCGGTCGTAATGGTCAAAACGTACGTCTCGCTTCTCAACTGACTGGTTGGGAATTGAATGTTATGACGGTTGCTGATCTACAGAAAAAACATCAAGAAGAATCGATGGCTTCTATTGAAAACTTCATGAAGTACCTCGATATCGAGCAAGACTTCGCTGAGTTATTGGTTGAAGAAGGCTTCTCAACGCTTGAAGAAGTGGCTTATGTGCCAGTTGCTGAGCTACTTGAAGTTGACGGCCTAGATGAAGATATCATCGAAGCATTGCGTACTCGCGCGAAGAATGCGTTGACCACGATTGCGCTAGCACAAGAAGAGTCTTTTGAAGGGCTAGAGCCAGCAGAAGATCTGCTCGCACTAGAAGGTTTAGAGCGTGAAATGGCCTTTAAACTCGCAGCGAAAGGCATAGTCACATTAGAAGATCTTGCTGACCAAGGTATTGATGACCTCGAAAATATTGAAGGTCTAACAGAAGAACGCGCAGGTCAATTGATCATGGCAGCGCGCAATATTTGTTGGTTTAGCGAAGAAGAATAATTCTCAGCAAGGGGAGAGAGCGGCATGACACAACTTACAGTTAAAGCACTGAGTGAAGAAATTGGTACGCCAGTTGACCGCTTGTTAGAACAACTTGCTGATGCAGGCATGAACAAAACGAGTTCTGATAACGTTTCTGATGATGAAAAGCATAAGCTACTGTCACATCTTAGAAAAGAGCACGGTGATACCACTGGTGACTCAGAGCCGACTCGTTTGACGTTGCAGCGAAAAACACGCAGCACATTGAGCGTCAATGCCGGCGGCGGCAAAAGTAAGAATGTTCAAGTTGAAGTGCGTAAAAAACGTACCTACGTTAAGCGCAGTGCAGTAGACGATGAAGCAACACGTGAAGCGGAAGAAGCCGCGCAACGTGAAGCACAAGAATTAGCAGCGCGTGAAGCACAAGCAAAAGCAGAGCGCGAAGCCGAAGAAAAAGCAAAGCGTGAAGCCGAAGAAAAAGCGAAGCGTGAGGCACAAGAGAAAGCGAAGGTTGAAGCACAAACGAATGCAACAGCTAACGCGGATGAGAAAGCAAAACGTTCTGCAGTGAAACCAGAACTTTCTGCTGAAAATAAAATGAAGCAAGAAGCAGCGCGAAAAGAAGCCGAAGAGCTTAAACGTCGTCAAGAAGCCGAAGCATTACGTAAAGCTGAAGAGGAAAGTCAGCGCCAGCTAGAAATAGCACGTGAATTGGCTGAGAAGAATAAAGAGCGTTGGTCTGCTGAAGAAGAGAAAAAGGGTAGTATGGAAGAAAATACAGATTACCATGTTACGACTTCAACGTATGCACGTGAAGCCGAAGATGAAGCAGATCGCCGTGAAGAAGGTGCTAGCCGTAAATCTACGAAAGCTAATAAGAGCAAAATCTCATCTCAGGATGATAAGCAAGAGCGCGGTACGCGCCGAGGCAAAGCTCGTAAAGGTCGTATGGCTAAACCTGCATCGATGCAACATGGTTTTGATAAAACAGCGGTTGTCGCTAAGCAAGATGTTGTGATCGGTGAAACGATTGTTCTTTCTGAACTGGCAAACAAAATGTCAGTGAAAGCAACTGAAGTTATCAAAGTGATGATGAAGATGGGCGCAATGGCAACCATCAACCAAGTGATCGACCAAGAAACCGCGCAATTAGTCGCTGAAGAAATGGGTCATAAAGTTCTCATCCGCAAAGAGAATGAACTGGAAGAAGCGATCCTTTCTGACCGTGATAACAAGTTTGAAGCAGTGCCTCGTGCGCCAGTTGTGACCATCATGGGTCACGTTGACCACGGTAAGACATCAACACTTGATTACATCCGTCGCACACACGTTGCATCAGGCGAGGCCGGTGGTATTACTCAGCACATTGGTGCTTACCACGTTGAAACACCAAACGGTATGATCACCTTCCTTGATACTCCTGGACACGCTGCGTTTACTTCAATGCGTGCTCGTGGTGCTCAAGCGACAGATATCGTTGTATTGGTTGTTGCAGCAGATGATGGCGTGATGCCACAAACGGTTGAAGCGATTCAACATGCGAAAGCGGCGAATGTACCACTTATCGTTGCAGTGAACAAAATTGATAAAGATGGCGCGAACCCAGATGGCGTGAAAAATGAGCTTGCTCAACACAACATCATTCCTGAAGAGTGGGGCGGTGAGAACATGTTTGTTCACATCTCTGCGAAACAGGGAACTAATATTGATGGCCTACTAGAAGCTATCCTACTTCAAGCTGAAGTTCTTGAGCTTCATGCTGTTAAAGATGGTATGGCGTCTGGTGTGGTAGTTGAGTCTCGTCTTGATAAAGGCCGTGGCCCTGTGGCAACTGTTCTTGTTCAATCAGGAACACTACGCAAAGGCGACATCGTACTATGTGGTCAAGAATATGGCCGTGTTCGTGCGATGCGCGACGAAACTGGTAACGAAGTTACGGAAGCGGGCCCATCAATTCCTGTTGAAATTCTAGGTTTGTCTGGTGTTCCAGCTGCCGGTGATGAAGCAACAGTGGTACGTGATGAGCGTAAAGCACGTGAAGTAGCAAATTATCGTCAAGGTAAATTCCGTGATGTGAAGCTTGCACGTCAGCAGAAATCTAAGCTCGAAAACATGTTCTCTAACATGACAGCGGGTGAAGTGGCTGAACTGAACGTGGTACTAAAAGCAGACGTTCAAGGTTCGGTTGAAGCCATTGCTGATTCACTGCGTAACCTTTCAACTGATGAAGTGAAAGTGAACATTGTGGGTTCTGGTGTGGGTGGTATCACAGAAACTGACGCAGTACTTGCAGCAGCTTCTAACGCTATCGTACTTGGCTTTAACGTTCGTGCTGATGCATCAGCTCGTCGTACTATCGAATCTGAAAACTTAGACCTACGTTACTACTCAATCATTTATCAATTGATTGATGAAGTAAAAGCGGCCATGAGCGGCATGCTAGCACCAGAGTTTAAGCAAGAGATCATTGGTCTTGCTCAGGTTCGTGAAGTATTTAAATCACCTAAACTAGGTGCAGTTGCTGGTTGTATGGTGACTGAAGGCGTTATCAAACGTAATAGCCCTATCCGTGTTCTACGTGATAACGTGGTTATCTACGAAGGTGAGCTTGAGTCGCTACGTCGCTTTAAAGATGACGTGCAAGAAGTGAAGAATGGCTACGAATGTGGTATCGGCGTTAAGAACTACAATGATGTTCGCGTTGGTGACCAAATCGAAGTCTTCGAAACAGTGGAAATTAAACGTACACTGGATTAATTGACTGACGTTGCTGTATTGAAATAGACAGTAATCGGTTGTTGAATACACCATGGGGGGCTGGGTTGAACCATCCCCCCATTCTTTCTATATGTGAGAAAAGATATGTCAAAAGAATTTAGCCGCACGCAGCGCGTATCCCAACAGCTGCAAAAAGAACTCGCCATGATCATACAACGTGAAGTCCGTGACTCACGCTTAGGTATGGTGACTATTTCAGAAGTCGAAGTGTCACGTGACCTTGCTTATGCAAAAGTGTTTGTGACGTTTCTATGCGTTGGTGAGCAGACCCCAGAAAGCTGCTTAGCTGCGTTAAAAGAGCATGAAGTTCATATCCGCATGATGCTTGGCAAACGTATTCGCTTACGTTTGACACCAGAAATTCGCTTCACTTATGACAATACTTTGGTTGAAGGTATGCGCATGTCCAACTTGGTGACTGAAGTGGTCAGCAATGATAAGCGCAGACAGAAAGATGCAGGACGTGAAGATGAAGCGCCTGCTGAAGAAGGGAATGAATAGATGGCTCGTCGTCGTAAAGGTCGCCCAATCAACGGGGTAATTTTACTGGATAAGCCAACGGGTATCTCCTCGAATGATGCCTTACAAAAAGTAAAACGTATTTATTTTGCAGAAAAAGCCGGACACACTGGCGCGCTCGATCCTTTGGCAACAGGAATGTTGCCTATTTGCCTTGGTGAAGCGACAAAATTCTCTCAGTTTTTACTTGATTCAGATAAGCGTTATCGAGTCATTGCAAAACTGGGTGAGCGAACCAATACCTCTGATTCAGACGGAGAGGTAGTGGAAACACGCCCTGTCAATGTGCAATTAAATACCCTGCGAGAGTGCATCGAGCGTTTTCGTGGTGAAACCGACCAAATTCCGTCAATGTTTTCTGCACTGAAATATCAAGGCCGTCCTCTATATGAATACGCTCGTGAAGGCATTGATATTCCGCGCGAATCTCGAAAAATCACTGTCTATGATATTGAATTGATTCGTTTCGAAGGTGATGAAGTTGAAATGGATGTGCACTGTTCGAAAGGCACGTATATCCGCACTATCGTGGATGACTTAGGTGAAATGCTTGGTTGTGGCGCACATGTGACCATGCTGCGTCGTACTGCGGTCGCGAAGTACCCATATGAGAAGATGGTGACTTTAGAGCAACTTGATGCATTGCTGCAACAGGCGCTGCGTGATGATGTCGCACCGAAAAATGTGTTGGACTCGTTATTGATGCCAATGGACAGTGCGGTGCAAGATTTGCCGGAAGTTAACCTTATTCCTGAGTTGGCAGACATGGTACAACATGGCCAACCAGTGCAAGTGTTGGGTGTGCCACTTGATGGCACAGTGCGCATGACCATGGGTGAAGAGAAACTCTTTATCGGTGTGGGTGAAATTGACCAAGATGGTCGTGTTGCGCCTAAGCGATTGGTCGTTTTTAGAGACGAAGAGTCGCTTTAAATAGCTATTGCTTAACGTTGGGGATTTCCCTATAATCCCGGCTTCGCGTAGCGGCTGAATCAGAGATTGGCTGCTACACCTTTAAACTTACTCTTATTAGGAGAGCATTATGTCTCTGAATGCAGAAACTAAAGCGGCAATCGTTGCTGAATACGCACGTGGCGAAGGCGACACTGGTTCACCAGAAGTACAAGTAGCACTACTAACTGCTTCTATCAACCACCTACAAGGTCACTTCAAAACTCACAAAGGCGATCACCACAGCCGTCGTGGTCTACTACGCATGGTTTCAAGCCGTCGTAAGCTTCTAGACTACCTAAAAGGTAAAGATTTAGGTCGTTACCAAGACCTAATCAAACGTCTTGAGCTACGTCGCTAAGATCAGTTTGTTCAGAAAAGGGGCTTTTAGCCCCTTTTTTGTTATCTAAATTTGGCACAATCTCTCCTAAGTCGCTATACTACCCGCCGTTAAAGTGTGTTGTATGTACTTTAACGCTTCATACTCATAGCATTACAGTCACCGAAGTCGGCCAGCAGGTCGCGGCTATTAAAAGTAGCGTTCAGATACCAGTGGGAGCGGCAAGCCCAACGCTTTGTTTCCCGTGATATAGAGCCTATTTTTACTAGTCGCGATTCGTAATGTCTTGAGTGTTATTTCATTCAATCTAGAGGCAACTCTAGAGCAAGGATAAACAATGTTTGATAAACCAGTAGTGAAATCATTCCAATACGGTAATCATACCGTCACTCTAGAAACCGGCGTTATCGCACGCCAAGCTACATCGGCTGTTATGGTCACTATGAACGATACCGCGGTATTCGTTTCTGTTGTTGGTAAAAAAGAAGCAGTAGAAGGTCAAGACTTCTTCCCTCTTACTGTTAACTACCAAGAGCGTACTTACGCAGCGGGTAAAATTCCAGGTGGCTTCTTCAAGCGTGAAGGTCGTCCATCAGAAGGCGAAACTTTGACTGCGCGTCTGATTGACCGCCCAATTCGTCCTCTTTTCCCTAATGCATTTAAAAATGAAGTTCAAGTCATCGCGACAGTGATGTCTGTAAACCCAGACGTTCAACCTGATATCGTGACTATGATTGGTACTTCAGCAGCACTTGCTATCTCTGGTATTCCATTCAATGGTCCTATTGGCGCGGCGCGCGTGGGTCACATTGATGGTCAATTAGTGCTTAACCCAAGCATGACCGAGCTTGCTGTATCTCGTCTTGATCTTGTGGTTGCAGGTACAGACAACGCGGTACTGATGGTTGAGTCAGAAGCGGATAACCTAACTGAAGAAGAAATGCTAGCAGCGGTTGTTTACGGCCACGACCAACAACAAGCTGTGATTAAAGCGATCAATGAATTTGCTGCTGAAGTTGCCACTCCAGCTTGGGATTGGGTTGCTCCTCAAGAGAACACAGTACTTAACAGCAAGATCGCTGAACTAGCAGAAGCTAAGCTTGTTGAAGCTTACAAAATCACTGAAAAAATGGCTCGTTACGACCGTATTCATGAAATTGCTACTGAAGTAAACAAAGTAATTCTTGCTGAAGATCCTGAAGCAAATGCGAAAGAAATCCACACTATCTTCCACGATCTAGAGAAGACGGTTGTACGTCGTAGCATTATTGCTGGCAACCCACGTATTGACGGTCGTGAAAAAGACATGGTTCGTGCGCTAGACGTACGCACTGGTATTCTTCCTCGTACTCACGGTTCTGCACTATTTACTCGTGGTGAAACTCAGGCAATCGTAACCGCTACTCTTGGTACTCAGCGTGATGCTCAAATCATCGATGAGCTAACAGGTGAGCGTAAAGATAACTTCCTACTACACTACAACTTCCCTCCATACTGTGTGGGTGAAACTGGTTTTGTAGGCTCTCCTAAGCGTCGTGAAATCGGCCACGGTAAACTGGCTAAGCGTGGTATCGCTGCCGTTATGCCTTCAGTGGAAGAGTTCCCATACACAGTTCGTGTAGTATCAGAAATCACAGAATCTAACGGTTCATCTTCAATGGCTTCGGTATGTGGTACTTCTCTTGCTCTGATGGATGCAGGTGTACCAATCAAGTCTTCAGTTGCAGGTATTGCAATGGGTCTTGTTAAAGAAGGCGATGATTTCGTTGTTCTTTCTGACATTCTTGGTGATGAAGATCACCTAGGTGACATGGACTTTAAAGTAGCGGGTACTAACCAAGGTATCACTGCACTGCAAATGGACATTAAGATCGAAGGTATCACCAAAGAGATCATGCAAATTGCGCTAAACCAAGCACAAGGTGCACGTAAGCATATCCTTTCTGTGATGGATCAAGCGATCTCTGGTGCTCGTGCTGAGATTTCTGAATTTGCACCGCGCATTTACACCATGAAGATCAGCTCTGAGAAAATCAAAGACGTGATCGGTAAAGGTGGTGCTGTGATCCGTGCTCTAACTGAAGAGACGGGCACAACCATCGAAATCGAAGATGACGGTACAATCAAGATTGCGGCAACCGATAGCGCTCAAGCTAAAGAAGCGATTCGTCGCATTGAAGAGATCACGGCTGAAGTTGAAGTCGGCGCTATCTATACTGGTAAGGTCGCTCGTCTGGCTGATTTTGGCGCGTTCGTTAACATTCTTCCTGGTAAAGATGGTCTGGTACACATTTCTCAAATCGCGGATCAACGCATCGAGAAAGTGTCTGATTACTTGAAAGAAGGCCAAGAAGTTCAAGTTAAAGTACTTGAAATCGACCGCCAAGGCCGTGTTCGTCTAAGCATGAAAGAAGCGGTAGAGAAACCAGCTGAAGAAGTTGTTGCAGCACCAACGGCTGAATAAGGCCACTTTAAGCTTGAGAGGCACGGCGCTTTAGTCGCCTTTTCAACATAAAGCATGATATAAAGGGAGCGTTATTCGCTCCCTTTTTCATGCCTAGATTAATGCGATACACCCACTTATCTTGGGCTTTGGGGTACACAGGAGTTTTATTTGTGAAATGGTTTCCAACGGCCGCATTGAGTACTTTGATACTGATAATGTCGGGCTGCGCGTCAACTCAAAATGACAATCAAAGTCAATGGGTATACCCTCCGATGGCAGTGCCATTGCAGTCTTCATTACAGCAACAAGTTCAGATAGCGCGTTTGACGCAACTGCTACAACGTACTGATCTGCCTGATGATGTGCGGGCCAAAATGTTTTATGAGCGTGGTAACAACTATGACAGTGTTGGGCTACGCACTTTAGCACGTTTAGATTTTGAGCAGTCGCTCGCGCTTAACCCGGCGCAGCCTGATATCTTTAATTTATTAGGCGTGTATTACACGCAAGTTGCAGAGTTTGATGCCGCTTATGAGGCATTTGATTCGACATTAGAACTTGAACCTGACAATTTTTACGCTGAGCGTAACAGAGCCATCGCACTTTATTACGGCGACCGTACAGAACTTGCGTTAGAAGAGATTCGCGCACATTATCAACATGATCCTAGCGATCCCTTCCGTGCATTGTGGCTATATATTATTCAAAGTGAAAGCGAGCCTTTGCAGGCACGTGTGGATCTCTTCAATCGCTATCAAGTTCGAGATGATCAATGGGGATGGCTCTTGGTTGCGTTAACGCTTAAAGAGATATCGGAAGAGCAAGCTTTTAAGATGATCTTAGAAGAAGGCAGCGGTAATGCGATACAAGCACAGCGTTTAACTGAGGTCTATTTTTATCTCGCTAAGCGTTACCAACAAGAGGGAAATTACGCGCACGCTATCGCCTTGTACAAGCTTGCGTTGTCATTTAACGTCTACGAATATGTTGAGCATCGATACGCTTATCTTGAATTGGGGAAAATTTTCCAGCAAGTAAGAGCCGACTATTTAGCTAAGGCGAAAGCTGAGCAGCCAGAGTCTCAGCAATAAGTACCTTATTATATCCTTTTCTTTAAAGCCGCTGACTTTTTCAGCGGCTTTTTTGTTGCTTAACGAGCTAAAGATCCATAAAATAGTTAGCCTTGATAACCATTTTAATTTGAAAAACAGTGAAACTAGAAGCTAACTTAGAAAAATTAGAGCGTTTTAGTGCAAAAATCTGGCGTCGGTATAGCAAAGCTGATCCCATTTCACAATTGAGCTTTAATGAATATGATTACCTTAAAGTGATTCAAAGCTCTTCTTTGCCACTGCGCTTAACTGATTTAGCCAATGAGATGGAAGTGAGTAAACCATCGGTATCAAATATGGTTAAAAGGCTTAAAAATAAAGGGTTAGTTCAGACGGCACAATGCCAAGATGATGCGCGTTCTTACCGAGTTTCTCTCACCGATACTGCGCGTGAGCATTTAGCGGATGAAGCGAAAGTGTACGCTGTTGTCGCAGAGCAAGTGACTAAGCATCTCTCGGAAGAAGAAGCACTGTGTTTTAATATGTTGTTATCCAAAGTATTACTTTAATTTACTTATATAGTTAGCCTTGCTAACTATGGTGTCTGTTATGCAAAATTCAATTTACCGCCAATTTTGGCGCTATACCATTCCGACCGTGGCAGCTATGTTAGTCAATGGCTTGTATCAAGTGGTGGATGGTATTTTTATTGGTCATTATGTTGGTGCTGAGGGATTGGCGGGCATTAACGTTGCGTGGCCTATTATTGGCTTTATTTTAGGGCTTGGCATGTTGGTGGGCGTTGGAACTGGTGCTCTGGCTTCGATCAAGCAAGGTGAAGGGAACATGGCGGCAGCTAAGCAAGTGCTTGCTACTGGTCTATTGTTGCTTGTGATGCTAGCTCCCGTGGTGGCGACAATTCTATGGTTTCTTGCGGACGATTTCATTGCGTGGCAAGGCGTTGAAGGACGAGTCTACGAACTTGGCTTGCAATATTTGCAGGTATTAGTGATCGCTTGTGTCTTTACGCTTGGCTCTATTGCGATGCCTTTCTTGTTACGAAACGACGACAGCCCTAATTTAGCCACATTACTGATGGTGAGTGGTGCGATAATCAATATTCTCTTTGATTATCTGTTTATTGCCGTTTTACATTGGGAACTTACTGGTGCCGCCATAGCAACGGCACTCGCACAATTAAGTGTGACTGTATTAGGTATAGGCTATTTCTTTTCGACGCGAGCCAAGTTGCAGCTGTCACTCTCGGTGATGAGGGTGCAATGGTCGTTGTTACCTAAGATTGTTGCGATTGGTACTTCAAGCTTTTTTATGTATGCCTACGGTTCGATGATGGTGGCGGTGCACAACAGCCTATTTGCTCACTATGGCAGCGCAGTACTTGTTGGGGCATACGCGATATTAGGCTATATCGTCACGGTTTATTACTTAACGGCAGAGGGCATCGCGAATGGTATGCAGCCGTTAGTTAGCTTCAATTATGGTGCCAAAAACTATCTTCATATTAGAAAACTGCTCAAAATTGCAATGAGCATTGCCGTGCTTGGCGGGCTGGGTTTTGTGGTGCTGCTGAACTTGTTTTCCACTCAGGTTGTTGCGGTCTTCAATTCAACTGACCCGCAATTGATGGCAAGCGCTGTACTGGGCTTAAAACTGCATATGTTTGCGTTGTTTTTGGATGGATTTTTAGTTGTCGCCGCCGCCTTTTATCAAGCGACCAATCGCGGCAGTAAAGCGATGTTTGTCACCATTGGTAATATGGCGATCCAACTACCGTTCTTGTATTTGTTACCTAAGTTATATGGTGTGACTGGTGTGTGGATTGCCTTCCCCATTTCCAATATTGCGTTAAGTTTGGTGGTAGGTTTGATGTTGTGGCGAGATTTGCGTGCACTACCTTGTGATAACGCGAAGCAAACCGTGTTCGCTTAACAAGAGCCTCCCCTTTTTCTCTAGGGGGAGGCTACGCTCAGCTTTGTTGAATTGCTAGGCCCGGTAATTGGTGCCAATAGCCGTTACATTGGTGATTGGTTAAAGGGGAGGGATGTTCTCCTTTTTCATTGGCCTTGAACTGCGACAGATGTTCGAATGTCTCAAGACCTAGTGGGCTTAAACGAACGACATCGACCAATCCCGCCATACTTGGCAAATCATTAGCAAGGTTATAGCAATAGCCCGACTGGGTTTGGATACCGTTGAGGTTAAATACCGCTTGGCCTTCTTGGCTGTGAACCTGAATTCCGGTTGGATACTTGATACAGCAAGTCTCACATTCATCCTTCGCGCGATTTTCAGCCCGTGCGGTAAAGCAGCGTGCGGAGTAAGCCAGTGGCAGGTATCCGTGGCTAAAAACTTCTACTTCAAACTGGTTTTTGATACCAAGCTCATCACATTGTTGCAATACATTGATTAGCCAATCACGGGAGAGTTCAACAGGCATGCACCAACGGATCATCCCTTGCTTTAGGAACAGTTGCAGTGTGCGCGCGTTGTAAGCATTCACGGCGGGCCCAACCACAAAAGGAAGGCGTTTTTCACTGGCGAGTTGAATCGCCGAAACGTCATTGGCTTCAATCGCAAAATCGCCATTCTCAATATACTTTTTCATCACATTGATTTCGCTCGGTGCTTCCAGTAGCGCCATGGTTGAGATCACAACCTGTTTACCCGCTTGTGAAAGCGCTTTGGCGATCTCAAACCAGTGTTGTGGTTTTATCTCACGTCGCTTGGAGCAGACCGATTCACCCAAATAGATCACATCAGTAGGGCTATTGATTGCCTGTTGATAAAAACTTTCTACCTCTTGTTTGGGCCAGAAATAGAGTAAAGGACCCAGCGCATATTTCATTCTCTTCTCCATTCTCTTATTGCCATTGGCGATGGTACGCGCCGAGTGTCGTTTGCGTGCCTTCAGAAACGTTGGCTAAGGCGGTATTCCAAGCCGTTTCTACTTGGTAGGCTTGTGGATTTGCTTGGTAGCGATCAATCGCCGCTCGCCAGGTTTTAGTCACTTGCTCCACATATGCAGGGCTACGTTGGCGACCTTCAATTTTGACGGAAGCAACGTTGGCTGCAAACAGTTCTGGTAATAGTGATAACGTATTTAAACTGGTTGGTTCTTCCAGTGCGTGGTAGCGTTTAGGTTGCCCATCGATCTGCGCTTCAAAACGACCTTTGCACAAGGTTGGGTAGCCTGCATTTTCTCCGGCTGCGTATTTATCAATCAAAATTTCGTTTAAGCGAGATTCCAAACCTGAGTCCGTTTCTTGCCAGCGGACGTACTTCGCGGGCGAACAGGCTCCGACAGTATTGGGTGATTCTCCCGTCATATAGGAAGAGAGATAACAGCGCCCTTCAGACATAATACATAAGCTGCCAAAGGCAAATACTTCAAGCTCGACGTCACTCATCATATTACGTGAGAGCTGTTTGACTTGATGGATTGATAGCACTCGTGGTAACACCACTCGTTTTATATTGAAATTTTGTTTATAAAACTCGATAGCGGCGACGTTGGTGGCGGAGGCTTGCACAGAAAGATGCAGTTCCAGATCTGGATATCGGTTAGTGGCATAATCCAATACCGCGATATCGGCGATGATCAACGCATCCACGCCTAAACTGGCGGCATTATCGACGGCGTGAGTCCAACGCTCGAAGCCATTAGGGTGGGCGAAGGTATTTAACGCGACATGAATTTTTTTATGGTGATCATGAACATATTGCACCGCTTTATCTAACTTCTTACCTGCGAAATTAAGGCCAGCAAAGTGGCGAGCATTAGTATCATCTTTGAAGCCGATATAAACCGCATCTGCACCACAATCGATCGCTGTTTTTAGAGCAGGCAGGTTACCTGCAGGACATAAAAGTTCCATTGATCCGTACGATATCTAAGGGAAAGTAGTGGTATTTTATGAAGCATTATGAATAGCAAATTTGATGTAAGGCAGGTTTGGGGCGAATAAACGAGATTTACTTATTTGGGAGTAGAACGATGACGACGATTTTGAACGAATAACTCTTCTACTTCCTGCCTCGGTTGTGGCCGATAAAAATGGAAACCTTGAATTGAGTTACAGTTGAGATTAGAGAGCAGAGTGGCTTGTTGTTGAGTTTCCACACCTTCGGCAACGACCGTTAAGTTGAGTGATTTTCCTAAATTGATGATGTTTTCAATGACGGTGATTTGTTTAGGAAGTGTGTCGATATCCGTTATGAAAGCGCGGTCAATTTTAAGTTCATCAATCGGGAAGCGAGCGAGGTAAGAGAGCGAGGAATACCCCGTACCAAAGTCGTCAATGGACAGAGAAAAGCCCAGTTTTTTGATCGCGTTCAACATTTGCAAGGTGTGTTCGCTGTCGCTCATGACGGCACTTTCGGTCAGTTCAAATGTGATGCAGTTTGGATCAAGCTCCGTGGTGCGAAGCAGTTTTTCCATATAATCAATCAACTTCGGGTTACAAAACTGTTCTGGCGATAAATTGATCGCCACGCGACCTGGTAAAATACCTTGCAGCTTCCAGCGTTTTACGGTCGAGAAGACATCACGCATCACCACTCGGCCTAAATGTTCAATCAGCCCAGCTTTTTCCGCGACAGGGATAAAAGCGCCCGGGTTGATATACCCTTCCACAGGGTGTTTCCAGCGCACTAAAGCTTCCGCACCATTGATGCTGAAGTCGCGAGCATTCACTTTCGGTTGATACCAGACTTCAAGGCCATTTTGTTGCAGCGCTTTTTGTAGTTCAATTTCAAGCCATAAACGCATGCGCGCTTCTTTGTTCATTTGATCGTTGAACTTAATCAGACGGTTTCTACCACGATCTTTGGCTTCATACATCGCCGTATCGGCGTTTTGCAACAATACGCGTGCATCGCTACCGTCACCAGGGTAGGCGACACTACCTATGGAGCAGGCTAAGCGTTTACTGAAATGGTGCAGATCAAACGGTTGGTTAATCAAAGAAATGATGCGTTCAGCCAACATTTCAGCGGCGCGACTATTTTCAGGATCAGGCAGTATTAGTCCAAATTCATCGCCGCCAAGGTGGCCCACAATCGCTTGTTGCGGTAGTAAACGTTTCAGCCGTGCTGAGACCTCTTTAATGACTTTATCGCCAATATGATGGCCTAAAGAGTCATTGATGTTTTTGAAGTTATCAATGTCTAAATAGAGCATCACAAGGGGGGTTTCATTTTGAATGAACTGTTCTAAACGTTTAGTGAAACCAAAACGGTTATACAAGTTAGTCAGCGAGTCAATGTGGATATCGGCATGCATAGTCGAAGACAACTGCTTAGGTGCATCTTCTGCATCTTGAATCAAAATCAGTTGTGAGCTGTTGCCCAGCACGACGGTGGCTCCAGCGTGCAGTTGAACTTTACGTTCAAAGCCACACTTTGGCCCAGTGAGGCAGACCAACGGTGCCCCTGCGAGTAATAAACTAAGTGGAGAGCTGAATACGGTTTTACTTTTTTCATCGACAAACAAGCGCGATAACTCTTCACCAAGAAGCTCTGAGGTATTTTCAAAACCGAGTAAACGAGCCGATGCGGGGTTAGCAGAGATAATGCAGTCGTCATCGACCAGCAACAATCCATCGGGAAGCAAGCTAGTCAAGGTTGAAAACTTATTTTCCGACTCTTCTAATGAGCGAATGAGGATCTGTTTTTCGGAGGTGTCGATCGCGTGAAACACAATATTTTCGACTTTTTTATCACCCATGATAGGTGATAAAGAGAAATGCAAACTCGTTTCTAAATCGATCTCGTGAAGAGTCAGTTCGGTCTCAAGCGTTTCTCCTTGAAATGCCCGTTCATAATAAGGTTTGAGATGGCGGTAGAAATGCTCACCCAGAATTTGTGAGTCATTCATTCCAACCAATTCGGTTGTGCTCAGCCCTGCAATATCACAATAACGTTCATTGACCATCACATAGTTATGTTGGTCGTTCAAGATGGCAAAAAAGAACGGACTGTTCGACGTGATTTTTGCAAACCAATGTTGTAAATGTTGCGAAGGCATCAAGCTACTACCACTCTCCAGAGCACTTATATTCATGAGGATGTTACAACGTAAGTAACACATTAACTATAACTTTGATTACTAAGCTAGAAAAGGTTCTCAAACAATGTACGTTTTTTGATGCATCACAGGAATTTGCACCCCCACATCCATTATGATTAGGTACTATTGCATTACAAAGTAACGGATAACGCTCGTGATTCACAAGATTCGTACTCAACTAGTTCAAAACGCCGCTTCAATTTTGCGATCCCCAGTCCACTTCTTACCGCAAGTTGTACAAAAAAAAGCCTTGCTAGAAGGGTTGAAAACTATATTTCATGAGGCTTTGCAAGAAGGTGACTTTGAATTTCTTGATGGGAAATGGTTAAAGGTTTCAATTCGCGATTTGAATTTGAATTGGTATATCAGCTATCAAGCGGAACAACTTGTTGTGTCTGATAAGACGGAAGTGGAAGATGTCAGCTTTAGCGGTAACCTAAATGATATGGTGTTGATTGCTGGTCGAAAAGAAGATCCTGATACGCTGTTCTTTCAACGTCGACTCTCCATTGAAGGGGATACCGAACTGGGGTTAGAGGTGAAGAACCTGATGGACAGTGTTGACCTAGAGCTTTTACCAAAACCGTTCCAGATGTTAATAAATCAGCTAGCAGATTTTGTGCATAAGGGCGTACAATCGCCAGTGACACAAAATGAGGTAATGAATGCTTATTCGAACTGAAGCGCCAGCGGATATCTTAGCGATTGACCGCTTATTAAAATCAGCCTTTGAGACAGATGCTGAAGCTAATTTGGTCATGACATTAAGGGAAAACAGCCATTTGACGCTCTCTTTAGTGGCCTGTGATGATGACGGCGAAGTCGTTGGTCATGTGATGTTTAGCCCAGTATTACTCAATGGTGAAGACTTAAATTGGCAAGGGCTTGCACCGTTGGCCGTGAAAAAAGAGTGGCGAAATCAAGGTGTCGCCGCCTCGTTGGTAAAAGAGGGGTTAATCTGTTTGGCTGAGTTCGATTATCCAGCTTGTGTGGTTTTGGGTGACCCGGATTATTATCAACGCTTTGGCTTTAAAGAGGCGGCGAAATCTGATTTTCGTTGTCGTTGGGATGTTCCAGCTGGCGCGTTTCAGATCGTTGCATTAGTCGACGGCGAATTGAACGGACGAACTGGTTTAATTGAGTATTGCCCAGAGTTCAACGATCTTTAATCACCGTATTTCTATTCTTAACAGGGAGCCCAGTGCTCCCTGTTTACTTTTATGCCCTTCTCATTTGAAGCTACCGTGGTGTTGGCTACGTTCGCTCACCCCAATCACCTCGTTTATCTAGGCTCATGGGGATGAATTCACTTGCCACCTACCTGCAACTTCAAGTTGTTTGGGCATAGCTCTTGGGGCATTGGATGATTAACGGTTTCTGTCTTGGCGCTGATTTGTTAGGATTGCGATGTTCAATGAGGTCATAAACAGATGTCACATCACGAAAATCAATATTTACAAGAAATGGGCATCCAGCGTTGGGAGCTTATCCATCCACAGCGGCTGGCTGGCTATCAACCTGATCCGGTGACGCTGCCGAGCACGTGCCGTTTATTGCTCGTTTCCCCCCAATACCCGCAACAAGGTGCTCTATTGCTGTTTTCAAGAGTATTGAAGAGTATGGGGCTCGAAATCAGTCAGGCGTGTCATCTTGAGCCTCACTCTCTTATCCAACTAACAGGCTCCAGCATTGAATGGGTGTGGTTTTCAGGCTGTGAAAAGAAAGAAAGCTCGTTGGCCCAGAAAGTGTTAACGTCACCGCCGCTAGTTGAGATAGATGGCAATACCGAGCTGCGCCGGGCGTTGTGGCAGCAAATTTGTTCTTATGAGTCATAAAACCATGAATATTGATGTTGTGCCTTTATCACTTCCTTATCTTGATGCTATTTGGTCCATTGAGCAGCAAGCTCACAGTTACCCTTGGGCTGAATCACTCGTACGCGACTTGGCGAGTCGTGGTGCATTCCACCATGCTATGTTGGTTGATGGCAAAGTTGTCGGTTATTTCTATGCACAGAATATTGTTGGAGAGGTGACCTTGTTGAATATCGCTGTCGATCCGCAGCAGCAAGGTAAGGGTTACGGAAAATTGTTGATGGAGTTTTTCTTAACTTACTGTGAAAAAGCGCAAGCTGAAAGTGCGTGGCTTGAAGTTCGCGAAAGTAACATCCGCGCTTATAGCTTGTACGAATCGCTGGGTTTTAATGAGCTCGATCGTCGAGTGAACTATTATCCCACTCCGAAAGGATCAGAAGATGCGATCATCATGAGCTACTATTTTCTGTAGCTTATTTTCCATCTGCGGATCGTTTGCAAACTCTGATTTTTTCCATTGTTAGGCGTCTCGGAACTATTTCTGGTGCGCCTTATCTTTTTGATGTTCATTGAGTTGATAACATGGGTTTGCAAAACGCTTGACGACTTCCTTAGCGGTTAACGGCTTATCAAATAAGTAACCTTGGAACTGATCACAACCCAATTGTTTGAGAGTTTCGAGTTCTTGGCACTCTTCCACACCTTCGGCTATTACCTCCAAATTTAAACGTTTCGCAATCATAATAATCGTATCCACAATTGCTTGGTCACTCTCATCTAGATGCAATTGGGTGACAAAAGAACGATCGATTTTGAGCACATCCACCGACAAAAGTTTGAGGTAACGTAGTGATGAATAACCAGTGCCAAAATCATCAATCGAGATACTGAGTTTACTTTTTTTAAGTTGCACCATTTTTTGAATCGCACTTTCTACATTTTCCAGTAATAGTCCTTCAGTAATCTCCAATTCAAGATGTTCACCAGTAATACCTGCTTGTTGCATTGCATGGTTAACGTGTTCAACAAAAGAGTCTTGAGAAAACTGCAACGGACTGATGTTGATGGCTAAACGGCGAAAATGGGGCGGTAATAGTCCTTGGCGCTTCCAAGCGGCGTATTGATAGCACGCTTGCTCTAATATCCAGTTTCCAATCGGAATAATTTGCCCCGTTTCTTCTGCGATGGTCATAAACACACCCGGTGGCAATACACCTTTGGTTGGGTGGTTCCAGCGGATCAAGGCTTCCACACCGACAATATTGTGCCGCTCATCGACTTGAGGTTGGTAATAGAGTTCTAACTGTTGGGTATTGAGGGCTTCATGGAGGCCTTTTTCAATTTCCAGAAACGATTCGACTTGAGCCTGCATTTCTGGCTCATAAAACATGTATTTATTGCGTCCATTCGCTTTTGCGCGGTAAAGCGCTGTATCGGCTTGTCTAAGGACATCGATATTGGTTTTGCCCACTGACGGAAAAATCGAGATACCAATGCTCACAGTGCAATAAAGCTGGTGGTCATCAATCGAGTAAGGGTTGGAAATCAGAGCCAGAAGCTGCTGAGCTACCTTCTCTGCTTGCGGGCGTGAGAGATGAGGAATCAACACCGCAAACTCATCGCCACCGATGCGTGCGGCGGTGTAATCGTGTTTAAGCCAGCCATCCATACGCATGGCGATAGCTTTGATTAAATGATCCCCCGTTGTGTGTCCAAGTGAATCATTGATCGTTTTGAAACGGTCGAGATCAAGGTAAAACAACACACCAGAAGTGTGGGTGCGAATACTGTTATCAATCGCATCAGTGAGCAGTTGCAGCAGCAAGCTGCGATTAGCAAGGCCAGTTAACGTGTCGTAGTAGGCTAATTGGTTAAGTTTAGCATCCGCGAGCTCTCGCTCTTTCCATAAAGTATAGAAAGTACCGGCTAACTCACTGAGCTCATTTTTTTGCTGTTGTAGTGGCGGCTGTGTTGGGCGTTGATTGTTTTGCAATGAACGAACCCACGAAATTAACGTGGTGATGGGTTTTGACAGCTTGTAGTAAAAAAAGACTAAAAGGATCGAAGTCAGCAACACATTTCGAAAGAGATCAAACAGCAATACTCGTGTGGTTTTTGCAATAAATTCTTTGGCAATGGAAGAGCCGTTGACGGAAAAACTTAAGCTACCTACCACCACACTCGAATTGGGTTGATGTAAGTCAGTTTTAAAGATGGGTATTTCAGGTGTCAGATAATTCGATAAGAGCCGAATAAAAGCCGTCTGCGCTGGAATCTCTCTGCTTTTTTTTGCCAGTGTGTCGCCAAAATCATCAATAATTTCAACGTGATAAATGGCATTGTCAACCATTAGGCTAGAGACGACTTGATTGGCTAATAAGTTATTGAGGTGATAAGCAGCCTGGCTGGCATTTGAATAATTTTGCAGCAGTTTAAAACGGTAGTGATCTTCAATGCGAGCTTGCTCATGGTGCAGGTCGAGCAAAGTATGATACAAACTAAAGCCTATCCCAAGGATCACCGAGACTAGGAACACTGTTTTGGCTTGTTTAAATGCCAGAGAATTTCTTTGTTTGGTTATCAGCATAATACTCGCTTATTCTCTTCGCCCTTTTTAGTTATAGCTCATATTTATTGATAATTTAATTACAAATAGAAAGGTCGTCATTCTCTTGTTGATTTGTATAGCGACGAAAGTTGCTCCCAGATCAAATATAGGGGAGAATACCGCGCAAATTTGAATCGAACTGCTGATCAGCGTAAGCGCTTCGGCTCTCCCTTATATCAGCATATTGAGAAGACCTGTTTCATGTCAAATACTCCTTTTTTGAGTGAAGTTTCTAAACGTAGAACCTTCGCTATTATTTCGCACCCGGATGCGGGTAAAACCACCATTACTGAAAAAGTTCTGCTATTTGGGAACGCTATTCAAAAAGCGGGAACGGTAAAAGGGCGCGGCTCTAACCAGCATGCTAAATCAGATTGGATGGAAATGGAAAAAGAGCGTGGTATTTCAGTCACGACCTCTGTGATGCAATTTCCTTACAATCATTGTTTGGTTAACTTGCTCGATACTCCAGGGCACGAAGACTTCTCGGAAGATACTTACCGCACATTGACGGCGGTTGACTCGTGCTTAATGGTGATTGATGCAGCAAAAGGTGTTGAAGATCGTACTCGTAAGCTGATGGAAGTGACTCGCTTACGTGATACACCGATTGTAACCTTCATGAACAAATTGGACCGTGAGATCCGCGACCCAATGGAATTGCTTGATGAAGTGGAGAATGAGCTGAAGATTGCCTGTGCCCCGATTTCATGGCCAGTGGGTTGTGGTAAAGAGTTTAAAGGCGTGTACCACATTCACCGTGATGAGACGATTCTGTACGCGACCGGCCAGGGCCACACTATTCAAGAAGAGCGCATTGTTAAGGGCCTCAACAACCCTGAACTGGATAAGGCGGTGGGTGATGACCTTGCTGCTCAACTGCGTGATGAGCTTGAATTGGTATTAGGTGCTTCTCATGAATTTGATCAAGAGCTGTTTTTAAAAGGTGAGTTGACCCCTGTTTTCTTCGGAACGGCATTAGGTAACTTTGGTGTGGACCATATGCTGCATGGTTTAACTGAGTGGGCTCCGGCGCCGATGCCACGTCAAGCTAATGAGCGTATTGTTGAAGCCACGGAAGAGAAATTCTCAGGCTTTGTGTTTAAAATCCAAGCGAACATGGATCCTAAACACCGCGATCGTATTGCGTTTATGCGTATTGTGTCGGGTACTTATACCCAAGGCATGAAAATGAACCACGTGCGTATTGGTAAGCAAGTGAGTATTTCTGATGCGGTTACCTTTATGGCAGGCGATCGCTCTCGTGCTGAAAATGCTTATGCTGGCGATATTATCGGTTTGCATAACCATGGAACGATTCAGATTGGCGATACCTTTACTCAAGGTGAATCGTTGAAATTCTCAGGTATTCCTAACTTTGCTCCTGAGCTGTTCCGTCGTATTCGCTTGCGCGATCCACTGAAGCAGAAGCAACTGCTTAAAGGTTTAGTGCAGTTGTCGGAAGAGGGAGCGGTTCAAGTCTTCCGCCCACTACAAAATAACGATTTGATTGTGGGTGCAGTGGGTGTGCTGCAGTTTGATGTGGTGGTGTCTCGTTTAAAATCTGAATACAACGTTGAGGCGATTTACGAAGGTGTTAACGTTGCAACAGCACGTTGGATTGAGTGCGCAGATGATAAAAAATTCGAAGAGTTTAAGCGCAAAAACCAAAGTAACATCGCATTGGATGGTGGGGATAACCTGACTTACATCGCGCCGACTATGGTCAATTTAAATCTGGCCAAAGAGCGTTTTCCTGAAGTGGAGTTCCGTGCGACACGCGAACATTAAACCTTGGTGATTTTGAAGAGAGTGACACTCTCTTCAAATGTTAAAGATAAAAAATGCCGATATTTCAGTATCGGCATTTTTTTATAGGTGGTATTGGAACACTATTTTTTCTTTTTGTTCGCTTTCTTCTTCTTAGAAACCACTTTGACTTTTTTGTCATCGGTTTTCTTTTTCTTTTTGAATACCGGCTTTTTGTGCTGCGGGCGCATATCTTTAATGAAGCGCTCTTTGATCTCCTCATCGACATAACGCGCGACGCGGTCCATCATCACTTGATCATGGGCTTCAACCAAAGAGATCGCATTGCCTTTTTTACCAGCACGAGCCGTACGACCTATGCGGTGTAAGTACACATCCGCTGAGCGTGGCATATCAAAGTTGATCACGTGACTTACGTCAGGTAAGTCAATACCGCGTGCGGCCACGTCGGTTGCCAGTAGTACGTTGACTGCGCCTTCACGGAATCGCGTAATGGCGTTATTGCGACGATCTTGTGGCATTTCGCCTTGAATCCAAGCACAAGGAATTTGCGCTTTTTCTAGCTCTGTACGCAAATCAGCTAAGCGCTCACGAGTTTTGATAAACACGATAGAACGTTCGGCTTGCTCGGTGAGGATTTTCTTCAATAGCTCAACTTTGTGCACCATGGTATCGGCGCGGTGATACCATTGGGTGATTTTTTTGCGTTCACGACGAGAAGGATCGGCATTGATTGTTGCTGGTTCTTTTAAGAGATCGGCGGTAAAACCTTCCACACCATGACCTTCCAGTGTTGCAGAGAAGAGCAAGGTCTGTTTACGCCAGCGACATTCAGCAGCGAGACGATCGACGATTGGGCCAAAGCCCATGTCCAGCATGCGGTCAGCTTCATCCAAAATAAGCCATTCAATCGCACGACAATCAAAACGCTCGCCTTCAATGTATTCCATCAAGCGACCAGGCGTTGCCACCACAATATCTTGCGTTTTGGCTAAGATGTCGGCGTGCTCTTGATATTGTACGCCGCCGGTGATGGTGACGATATTGAGGCGAGTATTCTTCGCCAGTTCACGAGCTTGATCCGCCACTTGCATCGCCAATTCACGAGTTGGGGTCAGAATCAAGACGCGTGCAGGGCCGGCTCGCTTGCGCGGAAAATCTAAAAGATATTGTAGCGCGGGTAAAACAAATGCAGCGGTTTTACCGGTTCCCGTTGGCGCAGAGGCAAGAATATCTCGACCATCTAGGGCTTGTGGGATCGCTTCAGCTTGAACTTGGGTGGGACGTTCAAAGCCCATATCTTCAATGGCCGCAATGATGCAAGGGTCAAGATCGAGGTCAGCAAAGGTTTTGATCACAGTGAGTACTCCACAAGCCGTTAGGCTTATTTGGCTATAAAATTAAGGTCGAACATTATAGGGGGATTGGTGATTAGGATCACATGTTATTTCTACATCTTGAGATAAAAATCTTGAGTTAGGGCAATAAAGGCTTCGCTATAACCACTTGATGAGTGAATGACCAACGATGAATCAATCATAGAAGCCGAGGCTAAACTTAGTTCAATCAATAGCCGATGAGCGGGTTTGTGTGCTCTGGGTTGTACAGTGCAGCACCGCTTAAGCTGCCAGCCGAGCGTGAGTGCTTGCTCGATAAATTGTTCCCCTTCATACACGGGCAAAATAAAACAAGCTTGCCCCTCATCGTTGAGAAGACTTTTTGCTCTGACTAATAAAGCGTGATGAGCAAGTTGATTGGTGTGCCTAGCAGTAGCTCGCTGGGGATCATGAGACAGTTCACCACTGTTGAAATAGGGTGGGTTACAAATAATTGCATCAAAGGACGGCGTAAAAGAGGTGTCTAAAATATCACCTTGTAAAACCTGTATGCGTTGCCCCCATGAAGAAGCATTACTGTTGTATTGGGCCGCTTCAAAGGCAAAGGCATCGATATCGATGGCCGTAATTTGTGTATCGCTAAAACGTTGTGCGCACATTAATGCCAATAACCCAGTACCGGTGCCAATATCGAGAATGGTTTTGGGATGGTGCGTGAAAGCCCACGCGCCTAATAGAACCCCATCGGTACTGACAGGCATTCCCGCTTGTCCACCGTCAATGGAAAATTGTTTAAATTTGAAACGCTTATTTTTGGGCGTGTGACTTTTCATCATTATTTCAAAATATAGCTCTAATTAAGTGATAACCACTATTGTTATCTATTTGTTCGGATTATTCTTCTATCTGTTATGAGAGTGTATGAGAAAATGATCAACACATCATTCTTTCTATTTTTTAACATTTAGAGTTTTAAACTGGTTTTTCACCGATATTATAAATTAATGTAGCGTTTTTTGCTTTGCCCTTGCGAAGTCTTGAGTGTTTCGTCATTATTCGCCCTTAATTTTTAGATTTAGATGCGGTTTCAACCTCATCAACAATGCATACACAACATTTATCAAATAATAATTAAGGGTTATCTGTGAAGCAGACGTTAAAACTAACAGATATTATCGCGGTCGGCTTTATGCTTTTCGCGTTTTTCTTGGGTGCTGGTAACATCATCTTTCCGCCAATCGCTGGCCAACTTGCTGGAGAGCATTTACTGCCAGCCATGACAGGCTTCCTCATTACCGCTGTCGGTTTACCATTGATGACGATTATTGCGATTGCTGTCGCGGGTGGTTCTTGGGAGCATTTAACCAAAGATCTGCCTAAACAAGCTGCAACTATCATGGCAGTGATGATCTTTATCATCATTGGTCCTGCCTTTGCAGCACCGCGTACCGGCCTTGTGGCGTATGAAATGGCAGTGAAACCATTTTTCATTGATGCGCAACAATCGCATTTGACACTATTTTCGATTCTCTTTTTTGTGATTGCGATGTTTTTTGCCTGGTCTCAAGGTCGGCTCATTGACATCATTGGTAAAGTGCTAACTCCTGCTCTATTTGTTGGATTAATTATTTTAGCCGTTGCGGTTTTTGTTGATCCGCAAGGTGAGATGGTGACTGCACAAGGCGAATACCTGACTCAGCCGTTGACGAAAGGTTTCCTTGAAGGCTACAACACCATGGATACGTTTGGCGCACTGATGTTTGGGATGTTAATTGTCGATGCACTGCGTAGCAAAGGCATTACTGAGCGCGCGGCAACCACAAAGTATTTAATCAGCGCGGCGTGCATTGCGGCGGTTGGTTTAGCTTTTGTCTATATTTCACTGTTTTATCTTGGTGCGACAAGCTCTGTGGTCGCTTTTGGTGCAGAAAATGGCGGTGCGGTGCTTAGCCAATATGTGCAAGCGCTGTTTGGCCCTTATGGGCAGATCGTGCTTTCTGTCATCGTGCTACTAGCCTGCCTAACCACGGCAATTGGTTTGATTTCAGCATGTTCAGATTACTTTTGCACATTGACTCCAATTGCGTATAAATCTTGGGTGATCATTATTGGTGTTGCTTGCGCTATCGTGGCAAACGTTGGTTTATCACAATTGATCACGCTTTCTATCCCCGCACTGTATGCGCTTTATCCAGTCGCGATTGCCTTGATTATGTTGACCTTCTTGAGAGGGAAACTACCAAACCCAGCAGTGGCATACCGTGTAGTGCTACTTGTCTCTTTTCTTTTTGCGTTGATCGACGCGGCAAAAGTGGCTGGCGTTGATGTGTCTGCGTTCAATATGCTGCCACTGTTTGAGGTCGGCATGGGGTGGTTGCTTCCGACACTTGCTGCGATGATTTGCATGTTCTTTATTGCAACTACCGTTCAACAAAGTGTGGTTAAAGAAGCGGCATAATCGCGTTTTTACCCGTAAGCATTAAAGAGGCTGAACACGATTGTTCAGCCTCTTTTTTTAGGCGTGCGCCAGCTTTTATTCCAAGAGATCAAACGAATTTTTCCTGTATCTTCGTCACATTTTTAAGTAGAATTCTTCGGTTAAATTCTACTCATAAATGTTGAGCAAACATGTTTGAAATCAATCCTATTAAAAACCGTCTTCAGGATGTGTCAGAGCGCACAAATATCCTGAGGGGGTATCTTTGACTACGACGCTAAGAAAGAGCGTTTAGAAGAAGTGAATGCAGAACTCGAGCAACCCAACGTCTGGAACGAACCTGAGCGTGCACAAGCGCTAGGTAAAGAACGCGCTTCGCTCGAAGCCATTGTCGATACCATTGATCAGTTAGATCAAGGTGTGGATGATGTGGAAGGACTACTGGAACTGGCTATTGAAGCAGAAGACCAAGAAACCTTCGATGAAATTGGCCCTGAACTGGATGAGCTGGAAACTAAGCTTGAACAGCTTGAGTTTCGCCGTATGTTCTCTGGCGATCACGATTCTTCAGATTGCTATATTGATCTGCAGTCTGGTTCGGGCGGCACCGAGGCTCAAGACTGGACATCAATCCTGCTACGCATGTATTTACGTTGGGCAGAAGCGAAAGGCTTTAAGACTGAAGTGATTGAAGTGTCTGAAGGTGATGTTGCTGGCCTAAAAGGCGCAACCGTGCGAATTATCGGTGATTACGCTTATGGCTGGTTACGCACCGAAACTGGCGTACACCGCTTGGTTCGTAAATCCCCATTTGATTCGAGTGGCCGCCGCCATACCTCTTTTGCCTCTGCGTTTATCTATCCTGAGATTGATGAAAATATTGCTATCGACATCAACCCAGCCGATCTTCGTATCGATGTTTATCGCGCTTCGGGAGCGGGTGGTCAGCACGTTAACACCACCGAATCGGCGGTCCGTATTACGCACATTCCAACCAATACCGTTGTTCAATGCCAAAACGATCGTTCGCAGCATAAAAACAAAGACCAAGCGATGAAACAATTGCGTGCAAAACTGTTTGAACTTGAGTTACAAAAGCAGAACGCAGAAAAGCAAGCCAATGAAGATGCGAAATCTGACATTGGCTGGGGAAGCCAAATCCGATCTTATGTATTGGATGACTCCCGAATCAAAGATTTACGCACTGGCGTTGAAAACCGTAATACCCAAGCGGTATTAGATGGTGATTTAGACAAATTTATTGAAGCAAGCCTGAAATCAGGCCTTTAATGCTTTTTTACCGACATATAAGGTACATGTAAAATGACTGATGCTGTTCAAAACGAAATGAATCAAGAGCAAATTGCGCAAGAAGAGAACAAACTCATCGCAGAGCGTCGCAGCAAGCTGGATCACATCCGTAAGAGCTGTAAAGCAAATGGCCACCCAAATGACTTTCGTCGTGACAGCCTTGCGGGCGATCTTCAACAGCAATTCGGTGAAAAGAGCAAAGAAGAGTTAGAAGCCTTAAACCATGTTGTGGCGATTGCAGGTCGTATCATGGCGAAACGTGGCCCTTTCCTTGTTATTCAAGAAACCTCTGGTCGTATTCAAGCTTATGCTTCAAAAGAGGTTCAAACTGAGCTGAAGGAAAAATACCAAGGTCTAGACATTGGTGACATCATCGGCGTGAAAGGTGCGTTGCACAAATCTGGCAAAGGCGATCTCTACGTTAATATGGAAGAGTACGAATTGCTGACAAAGGCACTTCGTCCATTACCAGAGAAGTTCCACGGTTTGACTGACCAAGAGATGCGCTACCGCCAACGTTATGTGGATTTGATTGTTAATGAAAGTTCACGTAATGCGTTCATTGTTCGCTCTAAAGTAATGACTGCAATTCGTAACTTCATGATCTCAAAACAGTTCATGGAAGTAGAAACGCCAATGATGCACGTGATCCCTGGCGGTGCTAGTGCGCGTCCATTCATCACTCACCACAATGCGCTCGACATGCCAATGTACTTGCGTATCGCACCTGAGCTTTACCTTAAGCGTTTAGTTGTGGGTGGCTTTGATCGCGTGTTTGAAATCAACCGTAACTTCCGTAACGAAGGTCTTTCTCCTCGCCATAACCCTGAATTTACTATGATGGAATTCTATATGGCGTACGCAGATTACAATGATCTGATGGACTTTACTGAGGAGTTATTAAGCACTGTGGCACAGGAAGTTTTAGGTTCGACTTCAATGCCTTATGGTGATGAAACGGTAGAATTTGGTGGTCAATATGCTCGCATGAGTATGTTTGAAGCCATCAAACACTACAACCCAGAGCACGCTCAAATCCAAGCGTTAACTGAACAGGATTTGCAAAACCGTGAGCTCATGGTATCTATCGCGAAATCGGTTCATGTAGACGTTGAACCTTTCTGGACTTGTGGCCAACTGCTTGAAGAGATCTTCGGTGAAACGGCTGAACCTAAGTTGATGCAACCGACCTTCATCACTGGATACCCTGCAGATATTTCACCATTGGCGCGTCGTAGCGATAACAACCCATTCTTCACCGACCGTTTTGAGTTCTTCATCGGTGGTCGTGAAGTCGCCAATGGCTTCTCTGAGCTTAATGATGCTCAAGATCAAGACGAGCGCTTCTTAGCGCAAGTGAATGCCAAAGATGCTGGCGACGATGAAGCCATGTTCTACGATGCTGATTATGTTGTTGCGTTAGAGCACGGTCTCCCACCAACGGCGGGTCAAGGCATTGGTATTGACCGTTTGGTGATGTTACTCACCAACACCCATACGATTCGTGACGTTATCCTATTCCCTGCGATGCGCCCACAGCAGTAATTGCTACTTTCGTTCCGATAAACCGCCTAAATAGGCGGTTTTTTTTTGCATTAGTTTGAAAAATTTTGTTCACTAGCGTGGACTAACAGACAACAATTTCGAAAGGATTATGAAATAGTTCCCTATATTAAATGGCAAAGCGCTTATTTGTTGTCTAGTCTTATGATTGAGACAGACTACAGCGCCAAGTCTCGTTAATGTAACAGCCGTTTAATGTGCCAAAAGTAGCACTGCATATAAATTTAAAGATAAGGAATAATAGATGGGCACTCAATTCCGAATGGATTCTGTCCCTGGTTCGCTTGTCGTCGTTGGTGGGACATACGAGCCTTGGTTATCTGTACTTGAACAGGTTGGTTGGCGTTGTACACAATGCGCAGATTTACGTAAAGCGGATGCCTTGTTTGCAGAAACAGGCCCATGCATTGGTATTGTTGATTTGAGCCATGATGAATTCAGCCTCAATGGCATTGCAAATTTGGTCAGCAACCATAAACAAGTACGTTGGTTAGCGTTCATTCGCGAATCACAGTTGAGCTCGGATACGATTTGCCAATTCATTGTTAACTTTTGTATCGACTTTTTTACGGCGCCGATTCCCGATGCTCAGTTACTGAGCACCATTGGACACCAACTTGGAATGCTTAAGTTAGAGAAAAAAGTATGGCCACATTATGGAGCAACAGGGGATATTGGTTTAATTGGTGAATCTACTCCCATGAAGCGCTTGCGTGATCAGATCAAACGCATCGGCCCTACGGATGTCAGTATCCTCATTTATGGGGAAAATGGAACGGGCAAAGAGACGGTCGCGAGAGCGGTACACAAAACATCGTCTCGTGCACAAAAACCTTTTATTTCAGTGAATTGCCGAGCTTTATCGGAGAGCCGCTTTGAATGTGAGCTGTTCGGTATTGGTTGTGAAGACTCATCTCAAACTTCATTATTGGAGCGGGCAGATGGCGGGACGATCCTACTCAAAGATATTCTCACGCTACCTAAAAGCCAACAAGCGAACCTCTTGCGCTTCCTGCAAGAAGGAACGATAGAAACTTCAACGGGTGTCAAAGAGGTGGATGTGCGTATTTTGGCCGCCAACTCTTCCGATATTGAAAAAGCGCTGATTGATGGCAATTTTAACGAAGAGCTGTACCACTATATCAACGTATTGCGTATTAATGTCCCGAGCTTAAAAGAGCGGGCGGGTGATATCGCTTTACTAGCACGCCACTTCTTACAGGAGTATTCAAAAGAGTTTAACGCGCAGGCGCGCAGTTTTACTGAAGAAGCGGCGCGCTCATTGGCTCGTTATCACTGGCCGGGTAACGTTCGTGAGCTGATGAATCAGATCAAACGTGTGGTGCTGATGTCCGATTCAGTTATGTTGGATGAATTGCAACTCGACTTACCAAAACGCAGTGATGGTAAGCGCAGCCTAAAAAGTATTCGTGAGCGTTCAGAGCGAGATGCGCTATTACTGGTTCTAGAATCGAACTCAGGGCAAGTCTCAATGGCCGCCAAAGAGCTAGGTGTATCTAGAGCGACTATGTATCGCTTGCTTAATAAACATAACTTAATCACTGAAAATACCTATTAACTTGATGATTCTTCAAGTAAAAATGGCCACATTTAATCCATGTGGCCATTTTTTATAATCATATCTTTTGCGAATAAGTTATTCTCTAGCTGAATATGTCACTTATTTGCTGTCATCGGCTTTCATTTTAGGTTAATGCATTGTTTTTTAATTGTTTGAAAATTAAGAGTTGAATAATCACCTCAGTTGCATAGAATTTAACCGTGAGCCGTGCTCACACGCTCATTTCACTTTGGATTAACTATTTGCTTGGAGGCGCAACATGAATCATTTCGTTTTTGTTCATACTGTTCGCGTTTCTATCGATCTTACTGCGCCTAAATCGTCTCTTACTACAGACGCCTGTCGTATGTTTGATGATAAAAAAGGCACCGATTTTTAGTTAATCCGTAACCTTGAGATAGGCTGCGGAAAAATGGCAGCTTATCAAAGTGTTGATCCACCTTGTTCGCCCCCATTTTTCCAGCCGTCAACGTTTAGTTTACTACTGGAGAATACTCATGCGTCATTCAATTTATTTACAACTTGCTACTTTACTGGTCCGTGCTGATTTACGCCGTGAAGAGCGTCAATGGCAACGAAATGTTCGCCGTCATGCTTTTGAGCTGCCTTTTAATAGCCAACACTTGCTTAAAGATATTGGCTTAGAAAGTGATGGACGCGCTATTGGCGTTTCAGTCCCTGACTCAATTAAAGCTGAACGTCATATTCGTCATCTTCGCCGTGTGTTAAGCATGCGAATAACAACGTAAAATGAGGGGCTAGTGGCTTCGCTAGCCCCGAAGATCTCTACGGACAAGGGTTGGAGTAAGTCGTCCCAATCTCTTGAATTTTAAGAAGCAATTCATTACTGAGTACGACATCTAAACTATCGATATTTGTTTTCAACTGCTCTAGGTTTGTCGCGCCAATGATATTGGATGCGACAAACGGACGTTGATTGACAAACGCCAACGCCATCTGTGCTGGATCAAGGCCATACTGATTAGCAAGCTCAACATAAGCGTGAGTGGCTTGTACACCTTGCGCCGTAAAATAGCGAGAAAAGCGTTCAAATAGGCTGCACCGAGCACCGGCAGGTCTTGCGCCATTTAAATATTTACCACTCAGGCAACCAAACGCCAGTGGCGAGTAAGCCAGCAGTTGAACACCTTCGAAGTGGCTAATCTCAGATAAGCCAATTTCAAAGCTGCGATTCAGTAAATTATAAGGGTTTTGGATAGAGACAATTCTTGCTAGATCGTGTTTTTCTGCCAATTTTAGCAACGTCATCACACCCCACGGGGTATCATTTGACACACCGATGTAACGCACTTTTCCAGCCTTGACGAGATCATTAAGCGCTTCGAGCGTTTCGATTAAAGTGACTTCTTCTTGCTGATCAGGATAAGGGTAGTTAAGTTGGCCGAACATGTTCGTTTGGCGTTGAGGCCAATGTAATTGATACAAATCGACATAGTCTGTTTTTAAGCGTCTTAAACTATCATCAATCGCTAAATGAATGTTGCGTCTATCGAGTGACATCTTTTCGCGGATGTGAGGCACGTTACGCGGGCCTGCCACTTTAGTCGCTAACACCACTTTTTCACGTTTACCTGATTTTTCTAACCAGTTGCCAATATAGCTTTCGGTCAGACCTTGGGTTTTACCGTTGGGGGGAACTGGGTACATTTCCGCAGTATCGATGAAATTCACACCTTGGTCTAAGGCGTAATCGAGCTGCTCAAAGGCTTGTTGTTGGCTATTTTGTTCACCAAAAGTCATGGTACCTAAGCAGATCTTGCTCACTTCCAGTGTGGAATGAGGCAGTTTGGTGTATTGCATATTCCTTCCTTGATGCTCTCGCTGGTGGAGTGTGTGACGTTTTTACTATAAGCGAAGATGGCAGTGAAACGGAAACGAATTGTGCAGTGAAAGATCAAACGGTTACGTTTTTTCATGAGCAATAACGAGCACTTTTAAATAAAGTGTTGCTCAAGAATGCTCGCGGTAAATTGAGTTCGAAGATAAAAGCCTCGTGGCAGGGTTTTGATAGGTTTGCCATTAGCACCGTAGGCTTCGGTTAATGCTCGCCCGTTTGCCGCTTTTGGCCTGAGCTGTAATACTTCACCGTGCTTAGCGGTGATCTGCTCAACTTTGCCAAGAACGATGAACTCCATCAGTTCTTCCCAATCATTTTTGAGCTGCTGTTCTTGTGCAGGAGAAGGGCTCCATAGCAATGGCGAGCCGACATGGCGCTGGGCTAGGGGGATCTCTCGCTCACCCTCTATTGGGATCCACAGTACTCGAGAGAGTTTATTTCGCACGTGGCTTTGCTCCCATGTTAAACCATGAACACCGGTGAGTGGGGCCACACACACAAACGTTGTTTCGAGCGGTTTTCCAGTGTAACTGATTGGAATACTTTTGAGCTCGATACCTAATTGCTCGAAATCTTGCTGAGGTTTGCTGCCTGCCGTTGCACCCAAATGCCATTCTAATAGTTGACCGACCCATCCTTTATCTTTTTTTAAGTCAGGGGGCACGGTCATCTTGGCTTCTTCGGCCAGTTGACTAAAGCTTAAGCCTGCAATGTCTTGGGCTCTAAGCATTAATTCATGTTCAGTTTTAGGTGCGGGTTTCATGATACTTTGAATGATAAAAACGTGATTGTAGCAAATTCTTATACACAATGTGCTGTCGTTTCTTTTGCTTAAAAGATCATCGCAACCCAAGTTATCCACAGGTTGATCGGAAAAATATTCCATTTTTTGTTTATCTGTATGCATTTACAGGGTTTTGCTTGAGAGAGTGGGCCTCTTAATCAGTAAATCTTATTTCTACTAGAGTGGGGGTGTGGATAACGAGCTGATTGGTGGATCTTTGAGCATGTTGTGAAAGGATCAATTTTTTGTTAATCGAAACGTAATGTGAATAATGGAAAATCCAATTAATTAATTGTTTTTTATGTATTTAATTTATTATTATCTTTTTTGTATTGGCCCGTATTCTTTTGCTTTTTGGGG
>NZ_CAWNMS010000022.1:0-60991 GCF_963875605.1 Vibrio sp. V04_P4A5T148 | reverse complement strand
CGTCGTTAGGATAATGCGTTTAGCTGATTGTGCTTTTTACGCTATGCAAATTGATGAATTAAAATATTGCTATGTTAGCAAAAAGCTACGAGTTCATTTGGTTATATCAACAAATTTGTAATTAATTTGGGTATTCCCTCATTAATTACGTTAATCTTAAGTAAGAAGCACTATTCTAAATAGAGCAAGTAAAACCATACACATGTAGTGATCGCTACAGGCTAGTGAGGGAGAGTTGCATGAGACATATCTCAGGCAAACAGTGGTCTGTCAATTTGCTTCTCGTTGCCTTCATCATTTTTTGTGGAGGGTTGATCGAAATTATCAACTTCAATCAACGAAGTTTTATCCGAGATAATCTTCAAACCAGAGCAAAGGAAGAGCTTTCGATTATTCGAGCTCAGTTAGAAGCTGCCATTTTGTCTGACATCTATGTAGCAAATGGGCTAACCAGCTTAATTGCGATTAACGCCCATTCTCAGTTCGAAGATTGGGAAAAAATTGCGGCTAATATTTTACATGAAGGTAGACATTTGCGCGTGATTGGGCTTGCGCCTGATGATGTGATTCGTTACACCTATCCATTGAGCGGAAATCACAAAACAATAGGCTTAGATTACCGTACCGTTCCCAAACAATGGGCCACGATCTTAAAAGCAAGGGAGATCCAAGAGATCTTCATTGCAGGCCCTGTGAACCTGGTTCAAGGTGGGCGAGGCCTTGTTGCTCGGATTCCTATATTTACTGACCCTCCTGATAACCAACAATATTGGGGGGTATGCAGTGTCGTGATCGATTTAGATTCGCTATTACTTTCCACTGGCGTTGAACGTTTTACTCACCGCTTTAATTTGGCGATACGTGGGGTAGACAGCACTGGTTCGGAAGGCGAGGTATTTTTTGGTGAACAAGAGGTGTTCACGAAAGCTTTTGCAAAACAAAGTGTTCATTTTCCCTATGGCGGCTGGGAAATTGCTGTTGCGCAGAAAAGCGATGTTTTAGGTCAAGTGCCTTGGTATCAGGTCCACATTGTACGGTTGTTAGGCTATCCGATCTTAATCTTGTTGGTTGCGGCGTTTATTACGATATATCGCTTGTACTCTATTGCTAATGAAAGAGCACTTCATGACGAATTAACTCAGCTTCCTAACCGTCGGTACTTCATGTATACGCTTGATCGATATTTTGAGCAGGCTATCAAAATGGACCAATCGGCTGGTTTTGTGATCCTCAACATTGATATTGATAAGTTCAAATCGATCAATGACACCTATGGGCATGCGGCGGGTGACAAGGTGTTGATTGCTTGTGCGGAGCGAGTGAAAAGCGTATTGCGTTCTTCGGATTTAGTTGCACGCATTGGTGGTGATGAGTTTCTGGTTTTGCTGTCTCGAGTATCGGACAACGATGATATTGAGCGGATCAGTCTCAAAATAAAAAGTGCGTTGTGTAATGCGCCAGTCATTTATGAGCAGCACTTAATTAACCTACATGTCAGTGTAGGCGCAGCCGCATTTAGCCCAGAATTTGATAATGTGGATGCGATGTTGAAACTGGCTGATGAGCGGATGTATCAAGAAAAGAGGCAGCAGTACTACTAGATTATTTATTCAGATTTGCATTTTGAAATTTAATTGCAAAATGCAAATTTATTATGCGACATGTTGTAATGAAACCGCTCATAAAGTAGACAAATAAGGTGTTTTTTGGCAGTTTTAAAGTTGGCATGCATCCTGCTATATAGTAAGTGACCCTTCTAAGCCGAGGGTCACCTAGCCAACTGACGTTGTTAGTGAACCTTATTTTTGTTCACACTTATTAATAGCCAATCATACTTTTTGTGATTGGCTTTTTTTATTTTTACGCTCTGCAACTAGCCAGCACATTTCTCATAGCAGCTTGGTTTTCTTGGACAGACAGCACCGCGTGAGCAGATTAAGCGCGCATTATTTTCAATTCCGCGTTCAATCCAATTAATATTAAGAATTTTAGCAATAGTCGTGAGATCTTTTTTGATGTGTCTTGGAATAAGAGAGCTCCCGCCGTTGCTGACGCATAACGCTTTAAGCTCCTCAGCAATTGAGTGAGCATCCCCACCTTGTGCATTGATGGCTGGATTCAAATCTATTCCAGCGCATAGCACTCGATTATTGCCTGCTGGATCGATCATATTGACGGATTCACAGCAATATATTCTCGGCTCATCACCTACATTCAAAATCGAAATTTGCGCAGAGCTGCCACTTTTCGGCTCTGAAAGACGTCTAAACACGGCCCAATGCTGGCAAGGGTCATTCACTTTACGCATATTCCCCCACGGTAGAGGGATCCCATTGCCACGATAAACCGCTTTTAATTTGCCTTCACCATAAGCATCGAAATAGTGCCAATGCGGATAGGGTGACACGACCGTCATGCGTCTCATCGCAACAGAAGGAGAAACCCCTGCTTTCAAATGTACATCGATTTCGTAGCCGCTGCGATCAAGAAGTTGTCGATAAGGCACTTTGGGGCACAGTAGTGCGCCAGCAAAAAAACTCGATTCAAAATCTCGCCATGCCTGAAGGATATCTTGGGAATTTAATTCACAGGTGGCGGTGGCATCAGGCGTTTCCTCCCAACTGTTTGTGTGGCCAACCGTTAAGACACTTTTTAGTCCCTCTTTGCTGTGCAGAATATTGTGGCCAATATACACCGCGAGGTCGTACTTTAGGCGAGTTGGGTACTCACGTAGAATTTCATTGAGGTAGATCGTGCATGGTGGTTCAAAAAAAGAGGTAATAAGTTGTTTGGCGCTAACACCAAGCTCATCAACAACATCTTGCGGGGTTCTCGTGACCCAGCGGATAACCAAACCAAGACTTTTGGCGATGTCGATAAGATCTTCAACAGCTAAGTTTAAGCGTTTTAAACCCACTTCTTCTGCTGCTCGCTCAAGATCTGGGAAGTGGTTTTGTAAACTCTCTTGGTGAGCACGGATCAATAGATGAGCAAACTGTTTGCCAGTGATCCCGGTTTGGGAAAGCATCTCTGGGATTGCGATTTGTAAAATATCATTTGAGAATAAAAAGCTAGGTTCAAGAGCCATACCGCTGATCCCACCTCTGTTACCCTTGTCAGGAGTAATATCCGTTTGACCTGGTTCATCATCTAAAAACCAAGCGGGATCTTTTTGGAAAACTTGGGCAATGACCTCCAACATATCAACACTAGGCACCCGTTTTCCACGCTCAATCATCGAAAGGTATGAAACGGAGGGGGCGTATTCTGGGTTGATACGAATACAGCGTGCCGATAAATCTTCCATCGTTAGGTGATTACGCTTTCTTAAGTTTCTGACTTTTGTCCCTAAGAAATGTGACTGACGAACTAAGCTTTTTGATAAGGCCATTTTGTAAAATTCACACTGTAAAATTTTTGTTGTGAAATTGTAGTAAAAAATTGGTTAATCTACCAAGTAAGCAAGGTCACAAATTTGCACAAAGGTTAAACGCAAGTTTGGAATAATTGCTCTAGAACACAAAATGTTGAGTTACCTATAAGGAAAAGACGATGAATATGCTGACATTCGATAAAACAGAAATCCAAAAACTAGATAAACCCTTTATCGCTGAAGCCGTCTTCGCCGTCGAGACTATCAGTGCTAATCAACAAAATGAAAAGCAGAGTAGAGCGAAGCAACTACTCGATAGATTGTTCCCTTTGGCGACGGGCTCTCATCAAGATGTGACCAGTTATGTGATCGATTACCGCCATGTGTTGGCTTATTTCAAGGATGGGCGTCATAGTGGTTTGAAGCACCCAAAACATTTTGTTGCCTTCAATGGTGAAAAGGAGTCACCATGTTCGATCTTGTTCCGTGATGGAAGTGGTAGCCATGTTGAAGTGATGTTAGGCTGCACTAAAGGGACTGGACGCGTTGAACTGATAGAGATTAATGATATTCAGTTAGAAACGTGTACCACATTTAGCCAATCGGTGGAAGAAATGCCCAGCGCCGCAATGCGCCACTGGGTAAGCCTAGTCAAAGGTGATGAAAAGGGTAAGCCTCAAGCTTGTAGTGAAGATAAAGAGTACACCGCAAAAGATGGTGAAGACTACTACTTAAACTACAGTTTTAACCTTGCTTAGGTTATAGATGCGTATTGGGATTAAATGGGGCGTGGCGCCCCTTTTACTTTTCTATCCATAAATTGAGGTTTATGGAAATTGTGATTGCTTTTCAGCTACCCATAAGAGGTTGAAGCGATTAAAGCGGCATAACACGGTTGCGGCCTAATTGTTTTGCTTCATAGAGCAGTTTATCGGTTCTTTCTATCAAAGACTCGGACGTATCACCTAGTTGTAATTCTGTCACACCAAAAGAGGCGGTAATATTACCAACTTGGTTTCCTGAACGGCGATCCTTCACGCTCATTTTTTCTATCGAACGGCGCAGTGATTCTGCAAACTGTCTGGCAATGCGCAGTGTTTTATTTGGAACAATTAAAACGAACTCTTCACCGCCAAATCGGTAGGCAGTAATGCCATCTCGGCAGCTACTCTGAAGCTTTTTAGCGATGCCTTTGATGACGGTGTCACCAAATAGGTGGCCGTAATTGTCATTAAAAGATTTGAAGTGATCGATATCTAATAAGATCAGGCTTATTGGTTGCTGCGCGCTTATTAGGGTAAAGAGATCATCATTGAACGAACGGCGGTTATATAAACCGGACAATCCATCGAATAAAGCCTCTTTTTGCACCTCGGCAAGCTGCTCTTTCAGTCGATGAATTTCTTTACTGGCACTATTAAGTTGACCATTTAGAAACTGAGTTGAATGGCGAATATCTCGCGATTCAGTGACCAATTGGCGAACCACTTTCATCACCTCTTCGATCGATAAATCATCGTTTTCGACTCGTTCTAATTCACTAAAACTTTTATCAATCACTCTGGCAAATTCGCTGGTATCGGTTAGGGTATCTGACATTGAACTTGCGACTTCATTGACTAACACTTCAATGTTGTTGCGTAGCGTGCTTAAACTGGTTTCAGAGCGCGATGCGACATAGCTGTTATAGAGTTGAGAGCTTGCCGCGGGAGGACAAAGGCCAAAGTTTTCCAATACAGAATCGAGTTCTCGATTGAGTTGAGGTATGGCGTTGTCAACATAGGTATACCAAAGTGCATAGTTAGCAGGTGTTGCCGCCACATGATTTTTCATCATCAACGGTACTGCTTTTTTCAAATTGGCTGTAGATCTCTTAAAGTCGTCGCTGGTCATTATCGTAAAATTAATAGACAGTCACAGATATTCATACCGCTAAGATTAGCGGATATCCCAAAGTTATGCGCTAAAAAAATGCAACTAAAGTTTGAAGTTGAATTTTTATTTACAGTGAACAATCGATTCTTGATGTAGATCAAACACAACAGACAGACATAGTAGGGGGTTTTTTATATATTGAATCGCTGAATGATTAAAATAAGTTGGTTACTGAATCAAGGAGTAATAGATGGAGATGTATGATATTGAATCGTTTTTGGATATTTTACCTCAGGTAGAAAGTAGCTATCCGTTTGGTCCTGATGCGTTGGTTTTCAAAATTCGCGGTAAAATGTTTGCCTATACTTCTCAGTCGAGAGAAGAGCCGTTTGTGACATTGAAGTGCACTCCCGAAGATGGTGAAGTTCTGACCAGTGCCTTTTCCGCTATTCGTCCTGGTTATCATATGAATAAAAGACACTGGATCTCCGTTAAGTTAAACGGAGATGTTGACCAGATGATGTTAGAGGAATTATGTGAACGCTCTTATCAGCTTGTAGTAAGTAAACTGAAAAAATCAGATAGAGAAGCGCTTCAGGCTCTGTTTGTGCAAGCAAAGCTTGATTAAGCGGTATCCTTACGTTGTTCCAGTTTTTTTGCGCCACGCAGCATCGCTTCTATCAATTCTGTCGCGTTAAATTTTTCCAAAGCTTCGTGGGCTCCGACTTGGTGAGCTCTATCCAAACAGATCTCACTGGAAAGCGAGGTGTGAAGAATACAATAAGCATGGCTCAGCATTGGATCATTTTGAACCTCAAAGGCCAGTTCATATCCATCAAGGCCCGGCATTTCAATATCACTGACCAGCAAATCGATTGCACGTTGATGTTGAGCGTCTTGACGCATCAGCTCAATGGCATCAAGTCCATTTTTACAGATTTGGTAAGGGATGTTGATACTGTCTAAGGCATCTGACAATTGTTTACGTGCAATAGATGAATCATCCACCAGTAAAATACGCAATGCTTTTAATCGCTCACGTTCAATATCAGTCAGCATCGGGATCTTAGTTGATTCATACTGTGGATAAATTTTTGAAAGTAATAATTCGACGTCAAGTAACTGCACAATCTGTTTTTGATAGCGGGTTATGCCAGTGATAAAAACGTCTTTTCCCGCCACTGCAGGTGAAGACTCGATTGTTCGCCAGTCACACTCGATGATTTTCTCAATGCTACGTACCATAAACGCAACTACAGTTCGCAGGCAGTCCGTCACGATTAAGTAGCATTGTTTATATTCGCTAGGTTGAATTGCTCTAAAGCCAATGGCGGCAGCCATATCAATGACAGGTACCGTCAAGTTACGGATAGTCACCGTTCCGATCACATGGTGATGAGAATATGGGATTTGTGTCATTGGCATGTAAGGGACAATCTCTCGTACTTTCAGAGTCCCGATAGCAAAAAGCTGTTTCTGAGTGTTCAATGTGAACATCAACATGCCTTGGGATTGGTTTGCCTTACTGGGGGTTTTAGCCATAACACCTTACTCAACGTTGTTTCTTATGCTTAATACTAAACGATCTCTTACTGACGGCAATGCGTTAAATGCAAATAAACAGTATAACCGTATGTTTATTGATCTTTTGCACTCTTACATTGGGGTTGGACTCTTGAAAAGCATCCGTTACACTATTTGCAGTAGCAAATTTATTGAGAAAAATGATGGCAAGAACGGCAGCGGCTCTTCACATTTTAGTGAAGCATAAAGAACAAGCTGAAGATATTATCGCTCAGTTAAAAAAAGGAGCGAAATTTCAAACATTAGCCAGAAAATATTCTACCTGTCCTTCTGGTAAAAAAGGGGGCGATCTGGGTGAGTTTCGTCAGGGGCAGATGGTACCTCAATTTGATAAAATCTGTTTCACTAGTGAGGTACTGACACCCCATTTGGTGAAAACCAAGTTTGGTTGGCATGTTGTAAAAGTTCTATATCGGACCTAGCCTCAATAGGGTGATTTTCTCATCGATGTTGATTTTTAAAGTAATAGTCAATGAGCAGTGAGTGCCACGCTTTTTCTTAACACCAGAAGTGCGTGGTGCTTTTCATTCGTTAGGAATGACACTCGATTCTTTATCTTTTTTATTCCATTACCTTTTATAGAATGGCCTACTACACCCAAACTACTTCAAGTAGTAAGGTATATAAATAAAACAGTCATTTGTTCTCATAAATAAGAATCCACAATAACTTCATGAATTAAATGGATTTATTCATTAGGTTTTTTATTAAAATGAGAGCGGGTTATTTTGAGATATTGACTTATAGTCGCTTAACGTTAGTTTTATCAAGTGAGCGGTATGATCTAGGAGTTTAAAATGAGTGAAGAAAAAAAAATTAACGTTCGATTGCTTTCTGATGTTTGTATGCAGTCTCGCTTACTTAAAGATTCGCTAGAGTCAAAGTTGCCGATTAGTATTGATATCTCTCCGCTTTGCGATACGTGGATGAATGATAACAGTCTATCATCCTATAAAATTCAATTGGTTATCATCGACTATTCTCGCGTTGATGAAAATAATTTTGCTGATTACTCAGCATTTAAACGCTTATCCTGCCCTGATGCAAAAGAAGTGCTTATTAATTGCCCGCTAGATATTGAACCTAAAATGCTCTTTAAATGGCAGAATCTTGTGGGTGTATTTTATACCAATGATCAGCTTGAATCTTTAGTTAAGGGCATGGAAAAAGTGCTTGATGATGAAATGTGGTTTAATCGAAAATTGGCTCAGGAATATATACAGCATTATCGTGCAGGTAATTCATCTATTACCTCTCAAGCTTATGCTAAATTAACGAAAAGAGAGCAGCAAATAATTAAGCTACTTGGCTGTGGTGCATCTAATATGCAAATTGCAGATGAGTTGTTTGTAAGTGAAAATACAGTAAAAACACATTTACATAATGTATTTAAAAAGATAAATGCTAAAAATAGACTTCAGGCATTATTATGGGCAAAAGATAATATTGGTATTGAAGAGTTTAATTAAATTTTATTTATTTTTAAATAAGACAGCCCCTTTGATAGGGGCTGTCTTATTTTCTTAACTGAATTTCTTTTTATTCGGCTTCGATGCCTTTTTCTTTGTAAAGGCGGCGGCATGCACGTCCATCGCTGTGGAAGAGATGGCAGCGATGCCCTGGAATACCAATTGTCAATGTATCACCTGTTTCAACGCCCAAAGTATCAGGCTGGCGGTAAATTACATCAGAATCAGAGCCTTTCAAGTTCATGTAGACTTGTGTTTCATTACCGAGTTTCTCAACCATCATCACCTTGCCTTCAATTTTCGCGTCGCCATCTTCAGCGCTCAGCAAGTGCTCTGGACGTACACCTAATGACATACGCTCGCCGCGAGTGATCGTGGTGCCATCGACCAAAATCCAAAATGAGGTTCCATTAGAGAGTTGAACTTTCACACGTTCGGCTTCGACATCTTCGATGAATACGCTCATGAAGTTCATTTTAGGAGAACCGATGAAGCCTGCGACGAAACGATTTTCTGGGTAATGATACAACTCAAGTGGTTTGCCTACTTGTGATACGAAACCAGCATCCAAAACCACGATTTTGTCAGCCATTGTCATTGCTTCGACTTGGTCATGGGTAACGTAAATCATAGTGCAGCCCAATTTGCGTTGCAGTTTGGTTATCTCTGAACGCATCTGTACGCGCAGCGCTGCATCTAGGTTAGACAGCGGCTCATCAAGCAAAAATACATTCGGTTGTGAGACTAAAGTACGCCCAATCGCGACACGCTGACGTTGGCCACCTGAAAGAGACTTAGGTTGACGTTCGAGCAAATGGCTGAGCTGGAGAATATCGGCGGCGTGCTCAACACGTTGCTCGATCTCCTTTTTATCGGCTTTGGCCAACTTTAGGCCAAAAGACATGTTGTCGAAAAGATTAAGGTGCGGGTAGAGCGCATAGGATTGAAATACCATGCCGACGCCACGTTTAGAAGGTTCAACATCATTCATTCGCTTATCGCCAATAAACAAGTCACCCGAGGTGATATCTTCTAGGCCTGCTATGCAACGCAGTAGGGTGGATTTCCCACAACCTGACGGACCGACAAAGACGACAAATTCGCCTTCTTGAATTTCTAAGTCGACATTTTTAGAAATTAATACATCACCGTATGCTTTACATACATTTTTTAACGTGACACTCGCCATAGAGCTCGTCCTCGATCAATATTTTTTATAAATCACTGCCCATCATTATATGAGTTTTCTTGCAGGCAATGACAGCAGGAATTGGGTAAGGTGGTTAATAATGTAAGAAAAAGGGTGATGTCTTCAAATTAAGGGAGTTTGAAGAAAGCATCACCCATCCATGCCAATGATTTAGTTCACTTCCCCTGCACATTGAGCGTCTCCCCCGTTATAAAATCAATTACCACGAACGCTCATTTATGACAGCAAACCAATCTAGCGATGTAAGCCAGTAAACGATGAGTTACTGGAAAAGGCTCTTACTATCCACTCTGGGATGACTGTATTTTGTGTGATGTGTGTGTTTGATACATCCTCCTAATTGAGTTTTTTATAGGGGGGAGTAGCGATGGATGCGATGGAGGAGGGGTTTAAGGGCTGAGTTAGATCCAGTTCAAATAATTAATGGCTGTTAAGTGGAAGCATGTCACAAAAAGGTATTTTTTTGTGATTGAGCTCTCTAACCTTGAGCGATGATGATCACGAAAATAGTCCATAATATCGAGGGCGTAGGGCGTAGGAGGATGAGTCAAGTTAGGTTTTCTCTGATTATATATGACGAAATACGGCGAAACCTGTTGGTGAGCCCTACAACACAAAAATAAAAAGGATATGAACATGAAAAACGCCCTAAGCACAGTCGCGCTAAGTACTCTAGTTGCTCTTGGTTCGTTTGGTGCACATGCTGCTATTGAAGAAGGACAACTCACCATTTGGATTAATGGTGATAAAGGCTATAACGGTTTGGCTGAAGTGGGTAAGAAATTTGAGGCGGACACGGGTATCAAAGTGACCGTGGCTCACCCTGACGCACTTCAAGATAAATTCCCACAAACCGCAGCAACGGGTGATGGACCTGATATTGTGTTCTGGGCTCATGACCGTTTTGGTGGTTATGCAGAAGCTGGCTTGCTGGCTGAAATTAAACCTTCAAAAGCGATTCAAGAGGGTATCGTGGATTTTGCCTGGGATGCGGTGAAATACAACGGTAAAATCATCGGCTACCCAGTCGCGGTAGAATCCTTGTCTCTCATCTATAACAAAGATCTTGTGCCAAACCCACCAAAAAGTTGGGAAGAAGTGGAAGCGCTGAACGGCAAACTGAAGAAAGAGGGCAAAACGGCCATCATGTGGAACTTGAAAGAACCGTATTTCACATGGCCTCTTATGGCGGCTGATAGCGGCTACGCATTCAAATACACGATTGATGGTTATGATGTGAAAGATGCGGGTATCGCGAATAAAGGCGTAAAAGATGCGATGAATTTCGTGAAAGGTTTGGTGGACAAAGGCGTGATCTCTCCGGATATGGATTACTCTGTTTCTGAAGCGGCGTTTAACCAGGGCAAAACGGCAATGACGATCAACGGTCCGTGGGCTTGGGGCAACATTGAAAAATCAGGTATTAATTACGGAGTGACGACATTACCGAAATTTAACGGGCAATCTTCCAAGCCGTTTGTAGGCGTATTGACGGCTGGTATCAGCACCGCTTCTCCAAATAAAGATCTTGCGATTGAGTTTATCGAAAACTACTTACTCACCAATGATGGTCTGCGCATGGTCAATAATGACAAACCTCTTGGCGCGGTGGCTCTTAACTCTTTCCAACGTGAGCTTGATGCAGATACACGCATCGCCGCGACAATGGATAACGCAATGAATGGCGAAATTATGCCGAACATCCCTCAGATGAATGCATTTTGGGGCAGCGCGAAAAGTGCAATTATCAATATTGTAGATGGCCGCCAAACTGTCGATGCCGCACTGGCTGATGCAGAAAAACAAATGACTAAATAATTCGGTTTTGGTCAAGCCCTTAAGGAGAGGGTAACCTCTCCTTCATTTTACGTTTATATCGCTAGCAGGTTCTTCTATGCAGTCAGTTCAAGGTACAGATGCTTTGTCAGCACCCGAAACGGCACTTCCTTCCAGTAAAAATGTGCTCATTAAATGGGCATTATTAGGTACGGTTGGTATCGTTAACGGTTACGCCACTATTCTTATGTATTCTCGCGGTGAGCTCGCCTTTGCGCTGCTTACTCTCATTCTTACCGCTCTGGCCCTTTATATTTTCGGCAGTAAACATACTTACGCACACCGCTATATTTATCCGGGTATCGCGGGAATGATCTTATTCATCCTCTTTCCTTTGGCCTACACCGTTGGTCTGGCTTTTACTAACTACAGTGCTAAAAACCAACTCTCTTTAGAACGTGCACAGACCGTGCTGTTGGATCGAACTTATCAGGGCGGGGAAAGCTATCCTTTCACTCTATACAAAACGGAAAGTGGCTATCGAATTGCAATCGAAGATGGAGAGCAGACGCTCGCTACCGACGTGTTTTCCTTAAATGGCTTATCGGTGACCGATATGGACCTTCAACCTATTGAGGGTATTGAGGGCACCAAAGAGCCGATTAAAACCATTATTAATCACCGTGCTACGTTGAGCTCAATTGATCTGCATTTCCCTAGTGGTGAAGATGTACGTATGAGTGGCTTGCGCAAGTTTGCCGCCGTATCGCCGCTTTACACCATGCAAGATGATGGCGAAACGCTGGTCAATAATCAAACAGGCGAAATACTACGGCCGAATATGGATGTTGGCTTTTATCAACCAGTGGACGAAAGTGGTCAATTTATCGGTGCGACAGTATCGCCTGGTTTTGTGGTGAAAATTGGCACACATAACTTTGAGCGTGTATGGAAAGATGACGGTATTAAAGAGCCTTTCATCAATATCTTTATCTGGACGGTCGTTTTCTCAACCTTAACCGTGATTTTCACTCTTATGATAGGGCTAGTGTTGGCTAGTGTTGTGCAATGGGAAGAGCTTAAAGGTCGCGCCGTTTACCGAGTGCTATTAATCCTGCCTTATGCTGTTCCTGCCTTTATTTCTATTTTGATCTTCAAAGGCTTGTTCAACCAAAGCTTTGGTGAGATCAATATGGTGCTCAACAGTATTTTTGGCATTAGTCCTAGCTGGTTCTCAGACCCCTTTCTCGCTAAAAGTATGGTGCTGATCGTCAATACTTGGCTTGGTTTTCCTTACATGATGATTTTGTGTATGGGTCTTTTGAAAGCGATTCCAGAGGATTTATATGAAGCATCGGCGATTGATGGTGCAGGTTTTTTACACAACTTCACCCGTATCACATTGCCGCTCATGATCAAACCAATGACTCCGTTACTTATTGCGAGCTTTGCGTTTAACTTTAACAACTTTGTGATGATTCAACTTCTGACACAAGGTGGCCCGAATATGATTGGTACTTCAGAGCCAGCCGGCTACACCGATTTACTCGTAAGCTATACCTATCGTATTGCGTTTGAAGGAGCTGGTGGTCAAGACTTCGGTTTGGCTAGTGCCATCGCAACCTTGATCTTCTTACTGGTTGGTGGGTTAGCACTACTCAACTTACGTTTTACGAAGCTGTCACAGAATTAAGGAGTAATCGTTATGGCGATGGTACAAGGTCAATCTCTCAAATATCGCTTATGGGCGACTCATGTTGCTCTGTGGGCATTTTTATCGCTGATCATTTTCCCACTATTGATGGTCATTGCGATTTCATTTCGTGAAGGGAACTTTGCCACAGGCAGTTTGATCCCAGATAACCCATCTCTAGAACACTGGAAATTGGCATTAGGTTTTGCTGTCACTAATGCTGATGGCTCTGTTACACCGCCGCCATTTCCGGTTCTGACTTGGTTATGGAATTCAGTGAAAGTAGCAGGCATTACTTCAGTGCTCATTGTGGCCCTATCGACAACATCTGCTTATGCCTTTGCGCGCATGCGTTTTAAAGGTAAAGACACCATCCTAAAAGCGATGATGATTTTTCAAATGTTCCCAGCGGTACTGGCACTGGTTGCGATGTATGCACTGTTTGACAAATTAGGTCAATACATCCCATTTCTTGGCTTAAATACGCATGGTGGTTTGATTTTCTCCTACCTAGGTGGTATCGCACTGCACGTATGGACGATCAAAGGCTATTTTGAAACGATAGATAACTCATTAGAAGAAGCTGCTGCTTTAGATGGAGCTACACCATGGCAAGCCTTTAGACTGGTGCTGCTACCACTCTCTGTGCCGATTCTTGCGGTTGTGTTTATTCTCTCGTTTATTGGGGTGGTTGGTGAAGTACCAGTGGCATCTTTGCTACTTTCTGATGTAAACTCATATACATTAGCGGTGGGTATGCAGCAGTATCTTTATCCTCAGAACTATTTGTGGGGAGATTTTGCAGCAGCAGCAGTGTTGTCTGCTTTACCTATCACTGTCGTATTTTTGCTTGCACAGCGCTGGTTAGTCGGAGGACTTACGGCTGGCGGTGTGAAAGGATAATAACGATAGGGCGACCGTGAGGTCGCCCATATTGTATTAGCTTAACGTATTTGGTTTGGCCGCCGATCAGTTAAGTAATATGCAAATCTGGCGTTACGCATAGCTGGCTGTTAGCTTTATTTCCTTACTATCCAACAAACTAACAGTTTTTGTAACCAAGACCCGAGCATTGCTTGGGTTTTTTTATATCTGTATTAAAGGGTGCTATTGGTAACGCGCATGCATTATATGATGAATTGAATGTCTCAAAAGTGAAATGATGTTTGGATGCGACTCACATCTGAAATCTTTGTGTAACGTCGTAAAGGAAGGCTAAAAAGTTAGAACTCACGGCTAGAAGGGGCGCAGCCTAAGTATTGTAAAAGGACATACAAGCTCTCTTGCTGCAGCGCAACGCGGCGAAACAAATCGGCGAAGGTATCATCTCCGCCAAAGCAGGTACGGATATAGTGGTTAATTTCTTGGGGCTGGTAGCCTTCAACGTAAAGCGTTCGGACCCAGTGATACTCAATTGACTTTGGGTCGACTAACGTCGATTCGCTCAAGGTAATCTCTTTGAGAGTCAAAGTATTTTCCTACCATCGATGCAAAATGTCAGAGAGCTCGATTTAAGCAAATAAAGATGAAGGAAAAATGACAACTGAGTGCATCATGTGTAGCTATTTTAAGTACTTAACGTGAGCTTCCATCTCTTCCCCTATCTCTTTACGCATGTTCATTAAGCGTATCGCTGATTGGCGTAGGGCAATATCTTCTGCCGTTTGTGGTACCCATTCTGGGATGGGGGTTGGCTTGCCTTGCTCATCGACAGCCACCATGATGACAATACAATGGGTAGTCAGTTGGTTTTTCAACTCTTTTGGATCGCTTGCTTGCACATCAATGGCGATATGCATTGAGCTTGTTCCGGTATAAATGACTTTTGCGCTGACTTCAACGAGGTTCCCTACGTGGATAGGAGCGACAAAGCGGATCCCTCCAGCATAAGCGGTGATGCAATATTTACCGCTCCAGCCTGCTGAGCATGCATAGGCCGCTAGATCTATCCATTTCATGACAGCGCCACCGTGGACTTTACCACCAAAATTCACATCACCGGGCTCTGCTAAAAAACGCAAAGTTATTGCACGTTGGCCACTACTCATTGGGGAATCCTTGTTTTTTATTAACGGAATCATAAATAACAAAGCGTTAACCAAACTGCAATATTATTTTGAATGCAGCAGATATAAAAAATCCTCTTAGTTGCCTAAGAGGATTTTTAAAGCCGAGCGGTACGAGTTATTTACTTTATGTTGTACCTTATTGAGCCAACTGAGCGTTAGTTATTCAGTTGCGTTAATAATAGTTTAAACAGTATTTCGACGTAACTGTTCGATCGAACAGGTTCTATCTCTGATGAGATTGTTTAGCGTGATTTCTCCAATAACCTAAGGAGAAGTCACATGACTATTTCAATTTATTCACATACCTTTCAAAGTGTCCCCCAAGCTGATTATGTGTCATTGCTGAAGTTACGCTATAAGGTTTTTTCGCAACGCTTGCAGTGGGAGCTAAAAACAAATCGAGAAATGGAGACTGATGAGTACGACGTTCCAGAAGCACACTATTTGTATGCCAAAGAGGAACAGGGTCATTTAGTGGGGTGTTGGCGAATTTTGCCAACGACGTCGCGTTATATGCTTAAAGATACTTTTTCGGAATTACTCGGTGTGCAGCAAGCACCCAAAGCAAAGGAGATTTATGAGCTGAGTCGTTTTGCGGTCGATAAAGATCATTCGGCGCAATTGGGCGGCGTGAGTAATGTTACGCTGCAGATGTTTCAGTCGCTGTATCATCACGCCCAGCAATATCACATCAATGCCTATGTAACGGTCACATCGGCCAGTGTGGAAAAATTGATTAAGCGGATGGGGATCCCATGCGAAAGACTCGGTGATAAAAAAGTGCATCTTTTGGGAAGTACACGTTCTGTCGCTTTGCATATTCCAATGAATGAAGCATATCGTGCAAGTGTCAATGCATAAGCCTTATAAATAGGGATTGATATAGCCACCTAAAATAGCTTTAGTGATCGCTTGGTAGCGATTCGTCGCGCCAAGCTTTTTACAAGCATTACTGAAATGGAACTTCACGGTACGTTCTGACGTATTAATAATCGTTGCAATTTCCCATGCGCTTTTGCCTTCGGCCGCCCAAGCTAAGCATTGTACTTCACGTGCGGTGAGCACCGCTCTCGGTTTTGCGTCTTTATGGTAACGGGTGATGTTGCCAATATTATGAGCCAGTAACGGTACAATGAGCTGTGAGGTATGGATACTTTGTTGATTCAAATCGTAAGACTTGGTATCTGAGGTTGCAAAACTTATCATGCCAAATTCCCCCCTAAGTCCATGGATTGGAATGCTAAATCCCGCTTTGAGTCCATTGCAACGCGCCTCTTCAAAAATGACTCGTCCATCATCATTGACTCGTTTAGCGTCATCCCAGCGAATGGGCAAAAAATTGGTAATACTGTATTTGACAATTGGATCGATATGCATGAAGCCTGATTCATCATATTGCTGTCGCCAGCTATTGGGGTAATTGTCCGTGACAAGCGTTTCACTGGTTTTTAACGTGGGTTGAAAAGAGAGGCCAAAGAGGAAAAATTCATGATCAATTAATTTATTGAGCCCATTGAGTACATTTTCCAAATCATCGTGGCTAGTGATTTGTTGGTTCTCTTGGATCAGTCTCAGAATTTTGTACATAAGCCGAAAGTTCTAAATTGCGTCGTACTATATTGGCATTTATATCAAAAAAAACCGTAACAGTACGAGCAAATAATGAAATAGTTTATCTATTTGGCGGGAAAATCTAGTTCAAATGTCGGTTTGGCCTCAATCTATCTATACCACCTGAATGGTTACTTCATTTTCACGAGCGAATGCATCAATTTCTTCTGGTGGTTGAGCATTGGTAATGATCAAATCTACATCGGCAATTGTGCCTAGCTTCACCATGGCATTACGTCCGAATTTACTGTGGTCGACACCGAGATAAACACAGCGACTATTTTCGATGATCGCCCGTTTGACTCTCACTTCGTGATAATCGAAATCTAAAAGTGAGCCATCATAGTCAATGCCGCTAATCCCTAAAATACCGAAATCGAGACGAAATTGTGAAATGAAATCCAAAGTGGCTTCACCCGTCACGCCACCGTCTTTATTACGCACTTCACCGCCCGCTAAGATGACATTGAAATCCGGTTTGGCCATTAAAATCGTCGCCACGTTAATGTTGTTGGTGACAATGCGCAGATTTTCGTGATTGAGCATTAATGCCCGAGCGATAGCTTCAGGTGTCGTGCCTATGTCGATAAAGAGCGTTGCGCCATCGGGAATGTGTTTGACTAGCTCGGCAGCCACTTTCTCTTTTTCTTGCTGATAAGTTACTTGGCGAGTGTGGTAAGAGGAGTTTTCAGAACTAGACGCGATGGTAGCGCCGCCGTGATTGCGTCGTAACTTATTGGCATCTGCAAGTTCGTTGAGATCTCGGCGGATGGTTTGTGGGCTGACATTGAATCGCTCGACTAAATCATCGGTACTCACAAATCCGTGTGTTTGAACTAATTCGATAATTTCTTGATGGCGTTTAACTGCTTTCACCTTAAATATCCTTATTCATTGAAGCTTAAATAGGTCAATACCTTGAATGCTTACTTTGCGTAAGGCACTACGACTTTGTGAGTGTACGGTTTAATCGACCAAATTCAATCATTAGTGAATGGGATACGCGAGTATTTGCTCGTTTTAAGTGATAATTCACATTAAACGAACATTATAGGCTCTTTATGGAACATAGTTATGTTTCTTGGAATGTGGCACATTGATTCCGTCCAGCGAGCTTGGCTTTATAAAGTGCTTTGTCTGAGCGGCGATAAATTTCGAAAAAATCGGCATCGTTGCCCGCAATTTCAGAGATACCGCAACTGATACTAAAGTGTGCGCCGTTGTCAAAAAATGCGTATGCATAAAATTCTTTACGTAAACGATCTGCCACTTGAAAGGCCTCATGCGCATTGGCCTTATGCAGAACAATCAGAAACTCTTCACCACCAATTCTACCGCAGGCGTCGCCATGGCGTGTGTGCTTTCTCGCTATCTCTGCTAACTGCCAAATCACATCATCTCCTCGCTGGTGGCCATAGGTATCGTTTACTAACTTGAAGTTGTCGATATCAATCGCGATACAACTTATCGGATAATGATCACGCTGAGCCAACGTAAATTCATTACACGCTTCTCGCCACAACTTGCGGCGATTGTAGAGCTGCGTTAAGTCATCGGTATTGGCTAGAGTGTGAAGCTGTTCTCGCAGTTCGACAATATCGGTAATCTCAGTAGAAACACCGATAAGGCCAATCACTTCACCCGTTTGTGTACTTAGAATAGGTTTCTTTATTGCGCGGTAGACGCGTACTTTGGTATCAAATTTTGCTTGTGCACGTTCTTCACTGATGAAAGGCTGTTTGGTATCAAATACCATTTGATCGCTGTGTAAAATATCGGCGAGCAGTTCATCTTGAAAAAAATCGTGATCAGTTTTGCCTTTGAGTTCTTCCAAAGTTGTGCCGAACAGTTTTAGTGTTAGCTGATTTGCATACAGATACTCACCTTGACGGTTTTTTACGAACACGTATGAACCGAGCTCGTTGAGAACAAGCTCATGCAAGGCAAACAAATTATTGCTATACACATCTTCGATGTTATCAAGAATCATTATCTGGCCACCAAATTTGCTAGGTTGCCTAACGGATCTGACGTAAAGGATCCCTCAATACATTTCATTTTTGTTTATTTTTATTCTTCTTCCATAAACATAGCTCGAATCGATGCTAGATGCTCAATTTTATGGTTGTATTGCGCCCTCGATAGCTGTTGTACGGCTTTTTGTCAGTTTTATTTGGGATAAAAGAACCCCGGAAATTACCATCGTTCCACCTAAAAGATGGTAGTTTTGCACTGTTTCACCTAACAGGGTTGTGGCAAGCGAAACCGCCACCACAGGTAACAAATTCATAAACATCGCACTAGAGTCTGCACCAATTAAGTCGATCGCTTTTACCCACATCCACGGAGCCAATAAGGATGCAGCGACAGAAGCGTAAGCGATTAGGGGCAGTGAGCCTTCCGTGGGTAGGAGATGTTCACTGGTCAACCATAATGGTGTCAGCATTAAGACAGCAAACAACCCTTGCATATAAATAAGCGTCCAATTGCTTAGCGGCATTTTCCACCGTTTAAGTAACACACAATAAAGTGCGTAAACGGTTGCAGCCACCACCATTAATGCATCACCATGTGTAATATCTTGATGCAAGAAGAAGCTCATATCGCCTTGACCTAGCATAAAAGCAAGCCCTGCGAGAGAGAGGACTCCTCCGACAACACTCAAAGCTGAAATGCGCTTATGGAGCAGAGGGACGCTGATGAACACACTGAGCAGTGGTACCAGCGAAGTGATCAACGACATATTTGATGCAGTAGTCGTTAGCCCTGCGTAATAGCCAAGAGACTGATTCAGTACCATGCCTAACATGGCTAAAAAAGCCAGTTTAGTTAAATGGGGCTTGATGATTACCCATTGGCGGATCACGGTAGGTAAGCAAAAGGGGGTTAGCAACAGCATCGCGACAAACCAGCGATAAAAACTCATCGCACTTGGTTCAATGGTTTCTGCGGCGAGCTTGTTGATGATAGAGTTACCACCCCAAATTAGAACCGTGAATAGTGGAAGAAGATATACCATGTGAGCCTCGTCGCAAATTGTGCTGTGAAGTATAGTGTGGCAGGTCTCTATAATTATATATATCTCCAAAACGACATTGCGAGCGATAGGAAGACAAGTTTGAAAAAAGCGCCCAGAAATCTTCACCCTTCACTATCGATTGACAGTGCGCCATCGGATGTCTTTATGAATTTCGATGCGTTTTTGTCAAACACAGAAACGCGAACTCATAGCCATCCATGGGGACAAGTGCAGCTAATTTCCGGCGGGATTTTGGAAATGGAAGCGCAAGAAACGCGATTTCTCGCACCGCCTCATCTAGCGATTTGGGTTCCTGCGGGGGTGAAACACTGCAGCTATAATCGTAAGCCAATTGAATATTGTTCGCTCAATATTGATCGGGCTCTCACCCATGGTTTTCCCAAGCACACCAGTTTGATAAAAGTGACGCCCATCGTTTCTGCCATCATTGAGGATTTTCGATCGCGTGAAATCAGTGTGGCTCAAAACGCGCAAGATAAACGTTTAGTTCAAGTATTGCTCGACCAATTGGCAACGCAAGAAACGCAGCATCATTTTTTGCCTTCCACTAATCACAAATATTTAGCCCCGATTTTAGCGGCGGTAGAAGAAAATCCGACCGATGATACGACATTGGCTTTGTGGGCTGAAAAAGTACATACCACAGAGCGAACATTAGCGCGTCATTGCCAAACGGAACTCGGGATGAGTTTTACCGAATGGCGATTAAGAGTACGCTATCTCTATTCCATGGATTTACTGCGCACAGGACATTCAGTGAAAGAGGTAGCATTAACTCTTGGCTACAACCAAGCCAGTCCTTTTATTACTATGTTTAAAAAATACTCCGGTCAAACGCCGGAACAGTATAAAAATCGTTTGTTATAATATTGCTTAAGCGTATGTAGGCACTTCATCCTGATCAAACTATAAAGAAGTGCCTTAGACTTAATTTGGTAATTTTTTACAACGTCTATTACTCATGAATCCATGACATAGGTGGTTGGGTGTTTTATCGTTTTAGCGGCACACGTAGTCCAAAGCGCCAACAATGGCGGCGACTTGTGCGTCATTACACTCTTGCGCTGTGACTTTTGGGCTATCTGGGTACACTTCGGTGGTGGTGCCGAAGTAGCAATTTGTGATGCCACCGCATAACCCTAACGCTTTCATGGAGTAGTTAATTACTCCCTCTTGAGTGATGGGAGAGCCGATGATCTCGCCTTTACTATCGGCTGGTGCAATGTGCGTGACTTTACGTACCGATTCAATAATGGCTGCTTGGAATTCTGGCTGCGGATTTTCCGTATCGCCGACAGTATAAAACCCATCGGGAATCGTATCGGCTTCATATCTAATCCCATCGCGCGCTGCTAGTGCAGGGCGAAACTCGCTTTCATCACTGTCTGTAGTTTCATGCAAATCAATATGCACCAGCACGTCACCTAAGCTTGCGACCCAGCGTATTAAGCTTGCCGACTCTTCGGCTGGGCTATTGGCGTAAAATGAGCGATTAGGGTCAAGCGCTGATGGGTTCCAACGATTGATCGTTTCATAGCCCCAAGGGCTTACGCACGGGGCAACGGCAATGTTGAAATGAGATTGATACTGCTGTGCTTGAGTCGCTAAAAACTGCAACGCGCCGTGTACTCCACTGGTTTCGTAACCGTGTACGCCACCTGTGATCAACACCGTTGGTTTGTCAGGGTTCCATGAGCGGCTTTTTAAGGCAAATAATGGGTAGCGATCTTTGTCTATTGATAGTGCACCGTATTGCTCTACCTCAAAATCCGTTGCCAAAGCGTTAATTTTCGGCACGACTTCTTGCTGATATTCTCGTTTAATCGTCGTTTGTGCGAGCCACGCTTCGCGTTCTGCTGCTTGCCAAGGTGTGCCTGGCGTACCGATAGGATAAGTATAAACAGAGTACATGAGGGTTCCTTTCTGACTAGTTGCCCACAGAGTAAGAGGTGTGAGTGTTAAGAGCAATCAAAAATACCAAGCTGGATTTACCACAGCCCGTTAACAGGGTTCATTACCTCAACCTGTTTTTGGGCAATGCAGGTTTGTTAGAGCAAGGAAATAGTCCAACTCTGGCCTGATAACTGAGGTAAATCATTGGCTAAACCGAACGGTCACATCTAAACTGCAACCAGACCAATGCAATTGAGTGAGAACACGATTGGAGAATAGTTTCCCCCTTTCTGAACTAATGATTTCGCTAACGACCGCCTTAGACATGACGGAAGGCCAACCACCGGAGCACTGCATTCGTTGTTGCTGGGTTGGTATGCATATTGGCATGCAATTAGAGCTCGATCAGGCTGAGCTGCATGATCTGTTTTTTACCTTGCTATTGAAAGATGCGGGCTGCAGTAGCAACGCCGCGCGAATTTGCGAGTTGTATGCCACTGATGACCTCGCTTTCAAACGGCGTTATAAAACCGTCGGAACCAGTCTATCGAGTGTGATTAACTTTATCGTCAAAAATACCGGTTCAGAGCAGAGCTGGGCAGAACGTATTTTAACTACCATCGACATTTTGAAAAATGGTAATGATTATGCACAAGAGCTTATTCAAACTCGTTGTACTCGTGGGGCTGATGTGGCGCGAGAGTTGCGATTTAGCGAAGTCGTCGCGCATGGGATCCACTCACTGGATGAACATTGGAATGGTCAAGGGCGTCCTCAACAGCTAAAAGGTGAAGCCATCCCCCTTTTCTCGCGGATTGCGTTATTAGCTCAAGTATTTGATGTTTTTCAAATGGAACATGATTTGGACGAAGCAATACGCGAGGTTACAGAGCGTAGTGGTGTATGGTTTGACCCACAACTGGTTGAGATTATTGAGCAGTTGGTGGATAACCCGCACTTTGTGGCTAGCCTCAAAGCCTCTGATATCAGCCAACGAGTGATGCATTTACCACCGGCACAAGCGCATCAGCCTTTGGATGAAGCGTATTTAGACTGTATCGTCACGGCATTTGGCAAGATTGTTGATGCAAAAAGCCCCTATACCGCAGGGCACAGTGAACGAGTGGCTGTGTATACTGATTTAATCGCACGACAATTAGCCATTTCGGAAACTGATCGATCTTGGTTGAGACGCGCGGCATTACTGCACGACATTGGTAAGTTAGGGGTCAGTAATGCCATTTTAGATAAACCCGGTAAGTTAGACGATATGGAGTGGAAAGCCGTTCAGGCGCATGCCGCGTTTACTGAACAAATCTTGCGGAAATTATCGCCCTTTAAGACGTTGGCACGTATGGCAGGGGCACATCATGAGAAACTTGATGGTACTGGCTATCCGCGTGGTGTAAACGGTGATGAGATCAGCGTGATGACTCGAATCATCACGACGGCCGATATTTTTGATGCTCTCAGCGCGGAACGCCCTTATCGCTCCGCGATGCCAATTGATAAAGCACTTTTGATCATGCAAGAGAATCTACATACTGCCATTGATCCTGACTGCTTCGCCGCGTTACAGAGCGCTCTGGCTCAATTGCCAGCCGAATATACTCAGTCACTGAGCTAGTGTCCTTTACTGCTTTGCTACTTGAAGCGTCAGCACTGTTGGTGGTGGGGCCGCATAGCGTGTTTCCCTTCATCAGCGCTTGGTGTTACATTTTGTCACGCTTTGAATAATGAAAATGAATAAGAGAGAATTTGCATGGCAGGCGCGAGCTTACTTACCCTTCTTGATGATATTGCAACCGTGCTCGATGATGTGGCGTTGATGTCAAAAATGGCCGCGAAAAAAACGGCAGGCGTATTGGGGGATGACTTGGCGCTCAATGCTCAGCAGGTGTCTGGTGTTGCCGCTGAACGAGAGATCCCAGTGGTATGGGCAGTGGCTAAGGGCTCATTTCGTAACAAATTAATTTTGGTTCCCGCCGCCTTGCTGATGAGCTCGTTAGCCCCTTGGCTGATTATGCCGCTCTTGTTAGTCGGTGGACTTTTTCTCTGTTTTGAAGGGGCAGAAAAAATCTTAGAAAAAGTATTTCATACCAGCCATCACAGCACCGCTGACGCGGATGAGCGCATGCTCACTGACGTATCGATTGATGACTATGAAAAACGTAAAGTCGCTGGGGCGATTCGGACCGATTTTATTTTATCGGCCGAGATCATCGTGATTGCGTTGGGGACAGTGCAAGGCCATAGCATGGTGACACAAATTTTGGTGGTGAGTTTAATTGCAGTGGTCATGACCATCGGCGTTTATGGTTTGGTAGCAGGCATTGTGAAATTGGACGATTTAGGTTTCTACCTAGAGCGCACTTCAGATGGCGCAGGGCTGCGTGCTCGCTTTGGTAAAGGGTTGATCAGTTTTGCGCCGAAGCTGATGAAAGCATTAACTGTGGTTGGCACAGCCGCGATGTTTTTAGTGGGCGGTGGCATTGTGGTGCACAACGTCTCTTTCGTTCACCACGCGCTTGAACCTGTGATTGCAGCCGTTGCTGAACTCTCTTTATTAGCAGTAGTGATGCCAACCTTGCTTAATGGTTTCGTTGGTTTACTCGCTGGGCTGGCTGTGGTTGCAGTGTGGGGGATGGTGAGTAAATTGAAACCGTCCCATTAATTTTTTTTATGGTGATGATAATCATATTGAATGGTGATTTGCCCGCAGACGAATAGACTAGCGCTTTTCGTTTTTGGCAGTTCCCATTATGCAGTGTGCGTTTTTTGATCAACAGCTGTGCCGTTCTTGTACTCATTGCGCGGTTTCTTATTCAGAGCAGGTGAAGCGCAAAGATTTGGCACTAAAAGCGCTGTTTTCAACGCAGATGCCACAGCAGTGGCTAGAACCTGTCATAAGTGAAGAGACGGGTTTTCGTAACAAAGCGAAAATGGTGGCTCTTGGCGCGGCTCATGCACCGATCTTGGGTGTTGAATCCATGGTTGATGGGCAATCAACGCCCGTGTCGTTAGTGCAATGTGCTCTCTACCCACAAGAGACACAAGTGCTATTAACTTATCTACAAGATTGGATCCGTAGCTCGGGCATTCCTCCCTATAATAAAGCCAAGAAGAAAGGCGAACTCAAATACATATTGCTCACACGCAGCGAATATTCAGGTGAGTTTATGCTGCGTTTTGTACTGAGAAGCCGCGAAGCTTTAGGCCGAGTTGAGCAAAACCTCGCGCGGCTTCAGGCGCAGTTTCCAACCATTCGCGTCGTCTCAGTTAACCTTCAACCCATCCACATGGCGCGCCTAGAAGGTGAAGAAGAGATTTTTTTAACCGAGTGTGAGTATTTGATTGAGCAGTTTAATCAGGTGCCTATGGTTATTCGCCCGAAAAGTTTTTTCCAAACCAACCCGCATGTAGCGAAGCAGTTGTACGCGGCGGCGCGTGATTGGGTGAGAGAGATAAACCCAAGTCACATGTGGGATCTGTTTTGTGGCGTGGGTGGTTTTGCCCTGCATTGTGCCAGCTCAACCACGGCAGTCACAGGCATTGAAATTGAACCAGAAGCGATTGCCAGTGCTAAACGCTCTGCCAAGACGATGGGCATTACCAATTTAGACTTTGCTGCGCTGGATTCTGCCCAATTCTCACAGGCTCAATCAATCGCGCCTGATCTGGTGCTAGTCAACCCTCCGCGTCGTGGTTTAGGGATTGAATTAGTTGAGCGATTGGTGGCTTTATCACCCAAACACATCATTTACTCAAGCTGTAACCCGCAAACGCTGATCACTGATATGCAAGGTATTGTGGGCTACTTACCCAAAAAACTGCAATGGTTTGATATGTTTCCACATACCGATCATAGCGAAGTGATGGTGCTGTTAGAGCGTCAGCCTAAGCTGAGATAAGCGCTGTGTAGTGCAAAAATGATAATGATAAAGAGAGGGAAGCCGCGGCTTCCCTTTTTGATGCATTAATGGGCTATTTTACTGCCCACGCGACCGTTTCACCGGCGCGGATCGGCACCACAATATCTGAGCCAAATGGCATACTTTCAGCGACTGGCCACTCTTCTTTGACCAAAGTAACGGTGTCGTTATTACGGGGTAGGCCGTAAAAATCAGGGCCATTGTGACTGGCAAACGCTTCAAGGTTGCCAATTTTACCAACTTGCTCAAACACCTCTGCGTATAACTCTAAGGCTGCGTGCGCTGTGTACGATCCAGCGCAACCGCAAGCTGCTTCTTTTTTGCCTTTGGCATGAGGCGCAGAATCAGTACCCAAGAAAAATTTCTTATTGCCCGATGTCGCTGCCTGAATCAGCGCAAGCTGGTGGGTGTTGCGCTTAAGGATTGGCAAACAGTAAAAATGAGGGCGAATACCACCAGCAAGCATGTGATTGCGGTTATAAAGTAGATGGTGCGCCGTGATCGTTGCCGCTACATTCTGGTTCGCATTTTGTACAAACTCGGCAGCATCGGCGGTGGTGATGTGTTCTAACACTATTTTCAGATTTGGGAAATCATTAACAATAGGAGCAAGCACTGTATCGAGGAAGGCTTTTTCTCGGTCAAAAATATCCACATCGTGAGCGGTTACTTCGCCATGAATCAGCAGCAGCATGCCAACGTCTTGCATCGCTTCCAATACAGGGTAAATATTTTGAGCGCAGGTTACGCCAGAATCTGAATTGGTGGTCGCCCCAGCCGGATAAAGTTTGGCTGCCACGACAGCGCCAGAAGCTTTGGCTTTGCGGATCTCATCAGGTGTCGTGTTATCGGTGAGATAAAGCGCCATGAGTGGCTTGAAAGAATCACGTGGTTTTTGCGCCATGATGCGCTGTTGGTACGCTAATGCTAATTCTGTGGTGGTGATCGGCGGGACCGTATTGGGCATGATCAGTGCACGGCCGTTGTAGCGACTGATGTCTCGTACTGTATCGGCCAACACATCACCATCACGTAAGTGAACATGCCAGTCGTCTGGACGAGTAATCGTTAATGTTTTCATTGGTTGCTCCCACCGGAAAATAAATTGATTGGAGCTTAAACGGGCTTCGCTTTTAATGTGCGCGCAATCGCTTACGTTTAAGCGACAGGATGATAGAGGAAACAGGGGTGAATTTCATCCTTTAATTTTCCATAGGGTTAGCCAGCTTTGGCGATTTCCATTATCATCGCGTTATAAAAATACCTTCAAAAAAGCATAAGGATAGGCCATGTCGTCAGCTCAACTCTCACAAATTAACGTTTACCCAGTCAAATCGATAGGTGGCCTATCGCAGTCCGCCGCTTGGGTTGAAAAACAGGGGCTGGCTTTTGATCGACGCTTTATGATCGCGTTAGCTGATGGTTCAATGGTCACTGCGCGTAAATATCCAAATATGGTTAAGGTGAATTCAATACTGGTTGCGGATGGTTTGATCTTCACGGCGGTGAACCAATCTCCGTTAAAACTGCGTTATGCAGATTTCAAAATGCAACCTTCTCCAGCGCAAGTGTGGGACGATAACTTTACCGCTTACACCACAACCGATGAAGCGGATGATTGGTTTAGCCAAGTGTTAGACCAGCGTGTTGAGTTGCTGTTTACCGGAGAGCAATCAAACCGAATGCGTGAAAAAGTGGGTCACAATGTCAGTTTTGCTGATGGCTATCCAGTGCTGGTCATCAGCCAAGCTTCACTTGATGAACTTAATCGCCGCAGCCCTGAAGTGCACAGCATGGATCAATTTCGTACCAATCTAGTGGTACGAACCGATGAGCCTTTCGCTGAAGACAGCTGGAAGCGGATCCGAATTGGTGAGGTAGAATTTGAAGCGGTAAAACCTTGCGAACGCTGTATTCTCACTACTGTTGATGTGAATAAAGGGGCTTTTCGTCCAACCAAAGAGCCGCTAAGAACCTTGTCACAATTTCGCGCTAACGAAAGAGGTGGGGTGTTTTTTGGGCAAAATTTAGTCGCAAAAAATGAGGGAATGATTCGCGTTGGCGACAGCGTTGAGGTGCTTGAGTACAAAGAGAAAGAGTTTTATCGAGATTTGGGCATGAGTCACCATGTGATGACCTGTGTTGAGCGTGAAGCGATTGCGCGTGATTTTGTCACGTTCTGGCTAGAGCCGAAAAAGGGTGAAATGCCAAATTATCAACCTGGGCAGCACCTACCAATCGAAGTTGTGATCGATGGCGAGAACGTGGCGCGCCGCTACACTTTGTCATCTAGCCCATCGCGCCCGGGTCGGTTAGCGATTTCAGTCAAACGTATTGATGGCGGTAGAGTTTCTAACTGGTTGCTTGATCACTTGCGGGTAGGAAGTACATTGACCACGCAATCACCGGATGGCTCGTTTCATCTGTCGACTCAGCACCAACAACCGTTGTTACTGTTGTCGGCTGGAAGTGGCGTGACGCCTATGTTATCGATGTTGCGCTATCTTGCCGATAATCAACAAATTCAAGATGTGGTCTTTTATCATCAATGTCGCGGTATTGAGGATATTCCTTGCAGGGCTGAACTTGAAGCGCTTAAGCAGCGACATCCGGGGTTGAAAGTCTTCATTTCGCTTACTCAAGCTCCCATCGATTGGTTGGGGCTGAAAGGTCGGCTCTCTTTATCCCATCTTAAGCAAATCCAACATGTGACTGCTCGCCAAGTGTTTGTGTGTGGGCCTGATGGTTTTATGCAGAAAGCAAAAAGCTTATTGTTGAAAAAAGGGCTTGCGGAAGAATCTTACCACCAAGAAGCATTTGGTGTGGCGCACACCGTCGCAGCTGAGCTGAAAACGTTACAACTGAGCGTCAATGGCCATGTATTTGAGGGTAATAACCAAACGACCTTATTAGATCAAGCCGAAGCCGCTGGCATTGCGATTGCCAACAGTTGCCGAGCAGGGTTCTGTGGTGCGTGCAAGGTGACTGTGCAGTCGGGCAAAGTGCATCAACCTGACGTGCCAGCACTGCCTGAGCATGAACGTCATCTTGGTTTCGCTTTAGCGTGTTGTTGTATTCCTGAAACCGATATTGAGGTTGTAAACTAGTTTTCGCCTCACGCTGTTGCACTACAGTGACTTTGTCCAATAAAAATGCCTCTTGGGTCAGTGTTGACCGCAAGAGGCGTGACGTTGCTAGTGATTTTTATTCGAAACCGTTTCAGTCTCTTCAAAGTGACTCTCTTAAAGCTAGTTGGCAAAGTACAGAAATACCAATTATTCGTTTTTATATAGTTAAATTAGTTTAAATTTGTGATGAAAATTCCATATTTTTTTGTTTATTTTCCATCCAATCTTGCCTGTGTTTGATGTTTTTTTAGAATAACTGTCGAATAAATGAGCGCTTGAACGTTTGCGTAAAAATATGTGATGAAACTCTCATTTTGTTCGCTATACTTTCCGCCCGGTTATGAGCCGGTGCTCAACCCATACAAGCCGTCACACGGAAATGTGAATGACCCCAAGGACTGGACCAGCTAAGTTCCTCTGCTTGTATAAGGTGATCTTAGATGAACAATATGTTCGCATACCCCTCTTTTTGTCATGCTTTTGTTGTGCAAAAGGACAATGATTCCTCCTTTGCCAAGTTTTTTGGTTCTACCCTTATTTCCAAATTTCAAACTAGGTAAATACAATGAATATTCTTTTTGGCCTCGTCGGCATTTTAGCGCTGATCGCTTGCGCCTACCTGCTCTCTGAAAATCGATCTTTCATCAATTGGAAAACCGTATCACGTGCTTTATTGCTGCAAGTTGGTTTTGCCGCGCTGGTGCTCTACTTCCCATGGGGACAAAGCGCACTAGCCAGCATCAGCGGCGGTGTGTCGAGTTTGCTGGGTTTCGCTGATGCAGGAATCCGCTTTCTATTCGGTGATTTAGCTGATTCCGGATTTATTTTTGCTGTTCGTGTTCTGCCTATCATCATTTTCTTCAGCGCTCTTATCTCTGCCCTTTATTACCTTGGTATCATGCAAAAAGTCATCGAGTTTATCGGTGGTGGTATTCAAAAATTTTTAGGTACGAGCAAAGCAGAATCTCTGGTTGCTACGGGTAACATTTTCCTGTCACAAGGCGAATCACCACTGCTTGTGCGTCCCTTTTTGTCGCGCATGACACGTTCAGAACTGTTTGCCGTAATGGCCGGAGGTATGGCCTCTGTCGCAGGTAGCGTGTTGGGTGGCTATGCCGGTCTAGGTGTTGAGCTTAAATACCTTATTGCAGCCAGTTTTATGGCGGCACCCGGCAGTTTGATGATGGCAAAAATCATCGTACCAGAGCGCGATGTTCCACTTGATCAAACCAATATTGAGATGGATAAAGCGCAAGAAAGTAATGTGATTGACGCACTGGCGAGTGGGGCGATGAATGGCATGAAAGTGGCGGTGGCCGTCGGTACAATGCTGGTTGCATTTGTGAGCGTGATTGCGATGGTTAACACTGGGCTTGAAAGTTTCGGTGAGTTATTGGGTTTGAACGGTATAACCTTGCAACTGCTGTTCGGTTATCTATTTTCACCACTGGCTTGGTTGATTGGTGTACCAAGCCATGAAGTCTTGATGGCGGGCTCTTACATTGGGCAAAAAGTGGTGATGAACGAATTTGTGGCTTTCATTGATTTTGTTGACCACAAAGCGCTGTTGTCGGAACACACCCAAGTTATCATCACTTTTGCTCTGTGCGGCTTTGCCAATATTGGTTCTATCGCGATCCAATTAGGCTCTATCGGGGTTATCGCTCCTGAACGCCGTGCAGAAGTCGCGAATTTAGGTATTAAAGCGGTGATTGCAGGTACGCTAGCTAACTTAATGAGTGCATGTCTAGCGGGCATTTTCATTCTGCTTTAAACGCCCTGTTTGCTTCTCTCAATGCTCACTGTGGTGGGCATTTTTGATCCCTTTTTTGAATGATTGACACCTCAGTAATTGCTGAAAAGCTGATTTATAGCAAATTCCGTTTCTGATGAGCGCGTAGTATAGCTTGCAATTAACTGCGTATCCCAACATAGGCGATACGCTGACATGCTAACTTATTGAGTGCTTGCTATGGAAAATCTTGTTGAACGCTTTTTGCGTTATGTCTCTTTTGATACTCAATCTCACCCTGCCAGCCGCCGTTGCCCGAGTTCAGTAGGGCAAATGACGTTTGCCCATACACTGCATGAAGAATTAATCGCATTAGGCTTAACCGATGCTACGGTTGATGAACACGGCTATGTTATGGCGAAGTTGCAATCGAATGTTGATTACTCTGTTCCTGCGATTGGTTTTATTGCACATATGGATACCGCGCCAGACGCGTCAGGCAAACACGTTAAGCCGCAAATTGTGGAGAATTATCAAGGTGGAGACATTGCTTTAGGTAAAGGGGATGAGGTGCTGTCACCTATTCAATACCCGGATTTGCATCAACTGCATGGGTACAATCTGATCACAACTGACGGCACCACACTGCTTGGTGCCGATAATAAGGCAGGCATCGCTGAAATTATGACGGCCATTGAGAGGTTAATTGCCGACCCAAGCATCGCACATGGTGATATTTGTATCGGTTTCACTCCCGACGAAGAGATCGGCCGGGGCGCGGACTTATTTGATGTGGAGAAGTTTGGCGCACAGTGGGCTTATACCATTGATGGTGGCCCGGTGGGTGAGTTGGAGTATGAGAATTTCAATGCGGCGAGCGCTGATGTTATTTGCTATGGCGTGAATGTTCACCCTGGGACCGCGAAAGATAAAATGGTGAATGCCATCAACATCGCCGCACAATTTCAGCTTATGATGCCAGCCGATCAAACCCCAGAGACCACGCAGGGCTATCAAGGCTTTTACCATTTAAAATCCGCAGAGATGAGTGTGGCTCGCTCAACCTTGGGTTACATTATTAGAGACTTTGAACGAGAAGGCTTGGAAGCTCGTAAAGCGTTTATGCAGCAGCAAGTGGACCAGTTAAATGCCCGTCTTGAGAAAGGACGAGTTGAGTTGGTTGTGACGGACAGCTATTTCAATATGAAAGAGATGGTCGAGCCTCATCCACAAGTCATTGAACTGGCTAAACAAGCCATGATTGCTTGTGATGTTGAACCGCTGATCAAACCTATTCGAGGTGGTACGGATGGTGCGAGGCTCTCATTCATGGGCCTGCCATGCCCTAATATTTTCACTGGCGGTTATAATTTTCATGGTATTCATGAATTCATTACCATTGAAGGGATGGAACAAGCGGTAAACGTGATTGTAAAACTGGCTGAAAAGACAGCGTTGGCGAATCAACACTGATAACAAACCTTTCCTTTCGCCAATCTCAAAGGGAGTTTCTCTTCCAAAGCTATGACAGGGCGCATAATAATTGCGCCTTATGCCGACGTTAACTATTCACTCAGTTACAATACCTTTCTAAAATTTCTAACACGATCTCAATCTGCTGCTCTCTAGTGGCTTAGATGTGTTGCTGCTCATTATGCATAAAAATAAAAGAAGGGGATTGATATGGAGAAAGTGGTCGCGGTGTGGGACTTTCTTATCACTCATAAATTGGTGTTTAGTATTTTAATCATAACGTTGATTATTTTGACGCGGCGAGTTGTGCTTTCTCAAATTCGTGGCGATGTCGCACTGATTACCGAAAAGCAGCGTAAATGGATGTCACGCACCAAGAATGGCACCTTTGCGTTTACTTTGGTCATCCTCTTCGTATTGTGGCAATCGGAGATCAACGAATTTGCACTGTCAGTGACTGCGATAGCGGTCGCCATTGTAGTCGCATCAAAAGAGATCATCTTGTGTTTTACGGGTTCAATTCAGCGAGCGAGCTCTCGCTCATTTCGTATCGGGGATTGGATTGAAGTCGGAAAACTGAGCGGTGAAGTGATCGAACACAACTTGATGGCAACCGTGATCCAAGAAATCGACTTGAATCATGGTCAATACCACTACACTGGAAAAACTGCGACCTTGCCAAACAGTATGTTCTTCTCGTTTCCGGTAAAAAACCTTAATTTTATGAAGCGTTATGTGTTTCATAACTTTTCGATAGTAGTGCCTGAATTTGTAAATTTGTATCCTTTATTGCCGATTATGCATGAAAAGATTGAGAGCCACTTTGCCCATTTTATTGATGTTGCAAGGCGCTATAACAGCATGATTGAAAAACATGCGGGTGTAGATTTGCCCAGTGCTGAGCCGCACATTCAGATCAGCAGCGCAGCCGCAGGAGAACAGATCGTGCATTTCATGATTTTTTGCCCAACAGAGCGGGCCAACCATTTAGAGCAACTGATCCGCCAAGACTTTATGCAAGCGTATGAAAACGCATTTCCACGCGCTTTAGTTGCAACAGAAGTGCTGCCGAGTGAAGTGGGTAGCTAACCGCCGAATAATGAGCGCTCACACAGTATGGTGAGCGTCTTACCTGCAATTACTGTTTGGGTGAGAAAAGATATATTAGTGATGAAAGTGAGATTAACGCTCAATTGCGTGTGTTTTTTTCACCGAAATCCCTAAGCGTTTTGAAAGCCGAGTGAGATTCGCGCGATCCACTTGCAATAATCTTCCCGCTTTTGCCCAATTGAAATCGGATTGGGTCAATGCTTCACTGATCAATTTACGCTGATATTCATCCGTTGCTTCTCGCAGCCCACGTTGCCACACCTTCGCTGTGGTTTCTGTGTCGCTCAACGTACTTGGCGTGTTAACCAGGGGTAGGCTGAAATCTAACTCACCTATGTCGTAGCTGTTGACTGTGATCAACGCTTGTAAGCCTTGTCTGGCTCGTGCTTTCAGCGCTGCGCGGTTGATCACGTGTTCTAATTCGCGAACATTACCGGGCCATGAGTAGTTGAGTAACCCAGCCAGTGCGTTGGGATCGATTTTGAGCTGTGTGATACCGAGCTTGCGACGCGCTTGCTCTAAAAAATAACCTGCCAACAAGGTAACGTCACCATTTCGCTCTCTTAGCGGAGGGATATGAACAGGGTATACGCTGAGTCGATGGTAAAGATCGGCTCGGAATCTTCCCGCTTCCACCTCTTGCTTTAAATCTCGATTTGTCGCTGCCAATATCCGTACATCAATAGTTTGGACATGATCTTGTCCTACGGGCTGAATTTCATTGTTCTGCAATGCACGTAAAATCTTGCTTTGGGCAGCCAATGGCAGTTCACCGATTTCATCGAGAAATAAGGTTCCACCGTCGGCTAATGCAAACTTGCCTAAGCGATGCCGTTCTGCTCCAGTAAAGGCTCCTTTGACATGGCCAAATAGTTCACTTTCGACCAAGTTTTCTGGAATTGCGGCGCAGTTGACATAAATAAGGGGTTGGCGTTTACGCGCTGATAGTTGGTGCAGTGTTCGTGCGACCAGCTCTTTACCGACACCCGTTTCACCATGGATTAAAATGTTGAAATTAGAAGGGGCGACCACTTCCAAATCGGCTTTCATGGCCAGCATCGACGCACTTGAACCGATGATCTCTCCACCTTCTCTGTCCCATGCTTCTTCATTCAGCTCTTCTAAGCGTTGCTGTGATTGTTTGGCTTGTGCTTCAAGTTGAGAAAAGGTCAGTGCCATTTTCAAGGTAGAGGCCGCGATTGCCGACAACGCTTCTAGGCTGCGTTTGGGAATATGCTCAAACATGTTGGGATTAAGGCTATCAAGCGTCAAGATACCGAGCAGTTTGTCACCAAACAAAAGGGGCAGGCCCATACAAGAGTGCATGGGAAGGTCGCCATCATGATCCATTAATAAACCATCGAAAGGATCGGGTAGTGATGAATTCGCATCGAAAATAACCGGCCCATCAGCGTGGCAAATCTCACTAAAGCGCGGATGTTCATCAATTAAAAAGCGTCGGCCTAAGGTATCGCGAGTCAAACCTTGCATCGCAAGGGGGATTAACAAATCACCTTGGCGTGAAAGCAGCATCACACAGTCGCATTGAATGGTTTTACGAATCGCATCAAGCAGGCGATTGAACCTATCTTGATCATTCAAACCACTTGCGAGTCCTATGGTCATTTCAATCAAGGTAGAGATGGAAAAATCTTGCATGGTAAGCACTCAGGTGATGTTTTTAGATATTGTAGTGTCATAATGACATTTTTTGAAGTGTTATTTTGACCTGATTATTTAATGATTTTTTATTTTCTATTTAAAAATCAATAGATTAATGTTGGTATGCTTTGTGCTATACAAGCTTCAGTATCAGAGCGAATCTAATTCGCCATTTATAAAATCTGAGGAGAAAGCTCAATATGCTCAATAATCAACACATCGCCATTGTCAAAAGTACCATTCCTTTGCTTGAATCTGCCGGGTCAGCGCTTACGGCTCATTTCTATCAGAGAATGTTTACTCACAATCCTGAGCTAAAAGATACTTTTAATATGACCCATCAACATACTGGCCGTCAGGGCGTTGCACTGTTTGAGGCGATTGCCGCGTATGCGAAAAATATTGAAAATCTCGCCGCATTAACCAGTGCAGTGGAACGTATTGCCCAAAAGCACACCAGCTTTAACATTCAGCCAGAGCACTATCAAATCGTCGGTCATCACCTTATTGAAACGTTGCGAGAGCTTGCTGCCGATGCCTTTACTCCTGACGTTGAAGCCGCATGGACGGCGGCTTATCTCTTTTTAGCGCAAGTCTTTATTGATAGAGAAGGAGAGTTGTACTTACAGCGTAAGCAGGCGATCGGTGGTTGGGAGAACGCGCGTGAGTTTGTGTTGCAAGATAAAGTGAAAGAGTCTGAATTCGTCACTAGCTTTATCTTTGAGCCTGCTGATGGTAAAGCTGTATTAGATTATCAGGTAGGTCAGTATATTGGGGTTGAACTTAAGCCGGAAGGTGCGCCATACAGTGAAATTCGTCAATATTCCTTGTCACAAAAACCTAATGGAAAAAACTACCGCATTTCTGTGAAGCGTGAAGGCGTGGATACTGAACATCCTGGGACAGTCTCTAACTATTTACATGATTATGTTGAAAAAGGCAGTCGAGTGAAACTTTATGCGCCAGCGGGTGATTTTTTCTATGTTGAGAAGCTCGCTCCCGTTGTACTTATCTCTGCAGGTGTCGGGGCAACACCGATGCAAGCCATACTTCAACAGCTTGCGTCAGTAGGAAAAAAAGAGGTGACGTATCTGCATGCTTGCAACAATTTATCACAACACTCCTTTATTGATGAAACCGCGACATTAATGGCGGTGCATCCATCATGGCAGCAAGTGGTCTGGTATCTGAAAAGTGAGCAAACACCAGCCAAGCAAGGTTCTATGATCTTGCATGAAGTTTGCGAGCAACTGCCGCTAACACAGGGGGATTTTTATATCTGTGGCCCCGTTGGTTTTATGCAGTTCATTGTTGAACAGCTTGAATTGCTTGGCGTAGCAAGAGAGCGTATCCATTACGAAGTCTTTGGTCCACACGCCTATTTATAAAGTATAAAGCGCTATCTAAATCTAGGCTCTTTTAAGGGCCTATACCCTTCCCATTTAAAGCTGCAGCGGTGTTGGTTACGTTCGCTTACCCCAATCACATAGTTTATCTATGCTCATGGGGATGAGCTCACTTGCCGTCTACCTGCAACTTCAAGTTGTTTGGGTATAAATACTGAAAAGTGGGCTGGGAATTAATGCTCACTTTTTATTTGTAGTGCTTGCCAAGTAATTTCATCGGAATGGCTATCGCTATCAATAAAAATAGAAGACCCACTAATCATCACTGAAATATCCATACCTCGGTTCAAGGAAGTAGAGAGTTTTTCAATCGCTGCAGCATCAAATCGAAATAGATCGACATTGAGGTGAGAGAACTTTCCCTTGTTTTGCTCCCACCAAACCTGTGATTTCGTGTTAAAGCTGTAGACTTTCACCTGTTTTGCAAGCCGTGTGGCTTTTTTAATGCGATCAGCATCGGGTTCGCCGACTTCAATCCAGAGCTGAATTTGGTCATCTAATGATTTTAGCCAGAGGTCAGGTTCTTCAATGGAAGAAAGTCCTCTAGTATATGTTAGCTCGGGTGAAGCATTAAGACAAAACGCCAAAATGCGTGCCATCATTCGTTCGTTGCTTTCTGAAGGATGCTGAGCAATGGTGAGATTTAAAGAGTCATAATGATCGCGATTAGTATCCGTCAGCGCAATACGGAACTTATAGATTGTCGGTTTAAGAGCCATTGGAAGAATGCCAAGAGGTAAAAACGAAAATAGCCAGCAAATTGCTGGCTATTAGAATACTTAGTAAAAATTATACTAGGCGGATGTTTTCAGCTTGAGGGCCTTTTTGACCTTGAGCTACTTCAAACTCTACCTTTTGACCTTCAGCAAGAGTGCGGAAACCGTCACCTTTAATTTGGCTGAAGTGTGCGAATACGTCTGGACCGTTTTCTTGTTGAATGAAACCGAAACCTTTAGTTTCGTTGAACCATTTTACTGTGCCAGTAACTGTGTTAGCCATTTTTATACCCAAAATCAAAAAAAATTTTACAGCCGAATACGGCGCGGATAGCGTGGAAAAGTAGATTGCTATTGCGTACGACACGACGGGGGAGTTACAAGTAATCCAACGAGACGTATGTGTATACAAAGAACTGCTTTCTAGCTAGTGCAAAGTCTAGTTCAAACTTTTATCTTGTCAATCATAACTCGATAAAACTCGAAAAACTTTCTTAAAATTGTTAGGTTTTATGCTCTATGTTGCATTTTCTTATGATGAGGCTTGAAATTAACATTACTATTCTATTACCCATTGACATAGTTGAAGTTTTAGCCAGAGTTAGTGGTCAGATGAGTTCGATGGTTGAAGCCGTTTATTACTGGCCAATGTTCATTGAGTGAGGAGAAGGGTTAGGTTTACTTTCCTATTTAATGGCTCTCTTTTTGGGCTGAATGACTCTCCTCAAAACTGAGGAAATTTTTCCCTATCAAATAGCATCTTCAAGTTGTTTTGGCGACAACTCGGAACGTTGCGCTGTACACATCACAAATTTGCACTTTCAATGAAATATTTACTCGGTTAAATAATTGTTACAATTAGTTCCATTTTGAAGTGTTTTTTTGGGTAATGCCATGTCCCATCTAATTTTCGGGTTTTCTATTGTTAACCACTGATTAACAATTGTTTTATTCTAAGCCAACAAGGAAAAATTGCTTGTTTTTTGAACTTGAAATTCTTATTTAATGGAGGAAAATGTATGTAAACTGAGTTTTCGAAAATGAATGGATACTTTCTCATAAAAAGAGAGGTTTACAACATGAAACTAATACTGATTTTAATGGCGTCTGTCTCGGCGGGTGTGGCCTCTGCTGATCACTTTCATTCATTTTTGCTTGGGCTTTACATCTCGTCACTCGCAGTAGGCAGTTGTTACTGGTTTGCGTTTCGAAGTACTAAAGTGCCGGAGTTTGCCCTTTTTCTTCTCATCTGTGGGCTTCTTGCTAAATTGACAGTGACCATTATCGGTGTTGCGTGGGGGATATCGGCGCAATTGATCACATCGCCTTTTATCTTTGCTTTGTCGTATCTCTTCTTCTCTATTGTCGTGACATACCTCTGGTTCAGTTATCGAGATAAATTAACCTCTGCAATCTCTAAAACAACGGCGCATCACGCGTAGCGCACTTAATGCATAGCGTCTTTATGCGTAATTTACGCGTAAGATGGTTAATGTGATAGTGAACTAAATTATTTCTGTTAATGCAAAAGGGCTTCCTCACTGGGCCCTTTTGGTGCTTTTGCACTTTAGACTTTTGTCCAAGAGTGGCGCTCATCTTTTCGATATACACTGTTGGCAATGATTATTTATCTCCTGAACAAGGAAGTACTATGGGCATCGGATTATTTTGGGCAGAGAAAGTTATCTTAATACTGGGCATCATTTTTATTCTGACGAGTATTGTGCGGTATGGTAAACGTAGCCATGACTGGAAAGGTGTCATCACGATGTTTTATCGTCGCATTCCCATGTCAATTGAGGAATATAAGTGGTACCGCTTGGGAGTGGCATTCATTGTTACCGCTATTGTGTTGCGGATTGCTGTACTGACCTTCTGGCCCTCACTATGAGGTTGAAATGAGCGAACATTGCTGTTTGCTAACCGATGTTTCGCTTGAGTGTGTAGCCTTTTATAATCCCTAAAACTTTTTAATTAATTTTTTGCGCAACTCGCATCTACGCGAGGTTTAGGTATACACTCTATTTATCGAATTAATAAATAGAAGGTGATTACATGTCTTTCCCCGTACTCATCTGTGATGACTCTGCACTGGCTCGGAAGCAGATGGCTCGTTCACTTCCCGCCTCTCTAAACGCCGATATTACTTTCGCAGTCCATGGTTTAGATGGCATCAAAAATCTTGAAGAGCATGATTTTAAATTAATGTTCCTCGATTTAACTATGCCTGAACTGGACGGCTACGGAACGCTAGAAGAGATGCAACGCAGAGGGATGACAACGCCTGTTGTTGTTGTTTCTGGTGATATACAGCCGAAAGCGAAAGAGCGAGTATTGGCGTTAGGGGCGCGTGCTTTTATTCAAAAGCCGATTGATAAGGACGTGTTAAATAGCGTACTACGAGAGTTAGTCGAACCGCCAACACAGCCTCGTATCGTTACGCCTATCTCTGTTGAACTACCTATCTTAAAACGTCGTGACATCTATATGGAAGTTGCGAACGTTTCGATTGGTCGAGCAGCTGATGCTCTGGCGCGGCACTTTGATGTATTTGTTCATTTACCGCTACCAAACGTCAATATTTTTGAAGTGAGTGAGCTACATATGGCACTTCGTGACTTGGCGGAAAATGATCAAGTTTCTGGTGTATGCCAAGGCTTTAGCGGTGAAGGCATTGCAGGTGAAGCACTGGTGCTCTTGAGTGATTCCAGTGTTTCTGACCTGAAAAAATTAATGAAAGTGCCAGCAGACAGTGAAGAGCTTGAAGAATTAGAACTGTTAATGGATGTATCAAACATATTAGTTGGTTCTTTTCTGAATGGATTAGGCGAGCAATCGGAGGTGCGTTTTTTTCAAAGCTCTCCAGTATTGCTTGGGCAACACATCTCCATTGACTCTGTGATCAATTCAACCGCTGGATCATTTAAAAAAACGATGACGTTTGAAGTGAGCTACAACATTGATCAAACGACGATTCGCTGTGACTTGCTCTTTATGTTTGTCGATGAGTCTCTTCCGTTGCTAGACAGTAAATTAGCGTACTTGATGGAGGATTTTTAACGATGAATCTCCCTGCAGAATTTGAACAGTTCCACTGGATGGTGGATATGGTGCAGAATGTCGATATGGGGCTGATCGTGATTAATCGTGATTACGAAGTGCAAGTGTGGAATGGATTCATGACACACCACAGCGGTATTCAAGGGCACGATGCGATTGGTAAAACCATTTTTGAACTGTTTCCTGAAATCCCCCAAGAGTGGTTTAAGCTCAAAACTAAACCTGTGTATGACTTAGGTTGTCGTAGTTTTATTACTTGGCAGCAGCGCCCATATCTCTTCAAATGTCGTAATGTTCGCCCTGTCACTCAGCAAGCCGATTATATGTACCAAAGCATTACTTTAAACCCGATGCGAACCACGACGGGTAAAATTAACTCATTGTTTTTATCAATACAGGATGCCACATCTGAAGCGTTAGCCTCTTTACAAATACGTTGATAGAATCAGGGTGTTAATGATTTCGAAGCCTCCTTTTGGTGTTTCATCAAGGAGGCTTCATGTTAGTGATGGGTTCAATTAATCAAGCGTTACAAGCTCATTTCCGCAACGTTGATTGTTTGCAAAGGCACGAATGTTATCCAAAGTTGTCTGAGCGATATTGTGTAGTGCATCTTCAGTCAAAAAGGCTTGATGTCCTGTAAATAGTACATTGTGGCAAGCCGATAGGCGTCTGAATACATCATCGACAATCACATCATTCGACTTATCTTGGAAGAAAAGATCCTTTTCATTGTCGTAAACATCTAAACCAAGAGCGCCGATACGACCTTGTTTCAGTGCTTCAATTGCTGCAACTGAGTCGAGTAATTCACCTCGGCTGGTGTTTACAATCATCACGCCATCTTTCATTTGGGAAAATGCGTGGCTGTTGAGTAAATGGTAGTTCTCTGGCGACATTGGGCAGTGAAGCGTAATCACATCACTTTGTTGGTAGATTTCCTCAAGGCTGCAGTAAGTTGCACCGAGTTCAATCGCCAGAGGGTTCTGATAAGGGTCGAAGCACAGTACCTTCATTCCCAACCCTTTCAAAATACGCATTGTGGCAATACCAATTTTTCCTGTGCCAACAACTCCCGCGGTTTTACCGAAGAAGTTAAACCCGACCAACCCCTCTAATGAGAAGTTAGCGTCTCGGGTACGTTGGTACGCCTTGTGAAAGCGGCGATTCAAACACATCATCATTCCTACCGTGTGCTCTGCCACCGATTCTGGTGAATATGCAGGCACTCGCACCACTTGAATACCCAGCTCTTTTGCGGCATCGAGATCGACTTTATCAAATCCGGCACAGCGCATTGCGATAAGCCTCGTCCCATTTTCATACAATTGGCTCAATACTGGACGACTTAAGTCGTCATTCACAAAGGCACACACCACAGTGCATCCTTGGGCCATTTTAGCTGTGGCTGGGGTGAGTCGAAAATCGTGAAAGTGCAGCGAGAAGATCTTTGTATCACTGACCTCTGAGAAAGAACTCGCGTCATAAGATTTTGCGCTGAAAAATGCAATGTTGATCATGTTCTCTTCCTAATTAGACTTATAATTTTCACTATAAATACGCCTAATATCACAGAAAATAAACCACAAAATAACTATGTCTTTGGGCTGGTAGGAGTTGCGGTGTGATGTCACTAAAATCGAAAACGGACGGATTAATGATAAAAATTCACCACAATCTGTAAAAATCGCCGATAGAAATGTCTGAGTCACCTCTTTTGTGAGTGTGATTTTTCTCACATTTTCGGCGCAATGCTGAACAAGGTAACGTTTGCTTATAGTATGAAAGCTTTCGCTAAAATGATGCGTTCTTTAATAACGTATTGAAAAATAAAAATTTACACGATGAGTATTTGAGAGAGACAAGCTTGAGAAGTGTCGGATATGAAAGTTTCGAGATAGTACCACAAAAAAAATGCAAATATCAGACTTGCTGATAAGAAATCCGGGCCTATAATGCTGAAAACCGGAGCGTCTGCCAACGCTCCGGTTTTTTTGTGTCCAAAATGTACTGACGTCTGCCAACGAAGGTACTACGCACTCTGCAAAAGAGACACAAATGGTCAATTAATCAAGGAATTACATAATGCGTATCGAACAAGAACTTAAGTTAGGTTTTAAAGATGTCCTGTTTCGCCCTAAGCGTTCAACACTAAAAAGCCGTTCTCAAGTAAATTTAACGCGCGATTTTACATTCAAGCATAGTGGGCGTCAATGGTCCGGCGTGCCTGTTATTGCGGCGAATATGGACTCGGTAGGCAGTTTTGCTATGGCGAAGTCACTTGCTGAACATGATGTAATGACAGCGGTTCATAAACATTACTCAGTAGCTGATTGGGCTGAGTTTGTTAAAAACGCCGATACATCAACACTTAAGCATGTGATGGTTTCTACAGGTACATCTGATGCTGATTTTCAAAAAACCAAAGACATCATGGCGCTTAGTGACGATCTGATTTTCATCTGTGTTGATATTGCTAACGGCTACTCTGAGCACTTGGTCGATTACGTACAACGCGTGCGTGCACAATTTCCAGATAAAGTGATCTCAGCTGGTAATGTTGTCACCGGAGACATGTGCGAAGAGCTAATCCTTGCGGGTGCGGATATCGTAAAAGTTGGTATCGGCCCGGGCTCGGTTTGTACCACTCGCGTGAAAACAGGTGTTGGTTATCCTCAGCTTTCAGCCATTATTGAATGTGCCGATGCGGCGCATGGATTAGGCGGGTGTATCATTGGTGATGGTGGCTGCACATGCGCAGGTGACGTTTCTAAAGCCTTTGGTGGTGGCGCTGATTTTGTCATGCTTGGTGGCATGCTTGCAGGCCATGAAGAGTCTGGCGGCGAAGTGTTTGAAAAAGAGGGCGTGAGCTACATGAAGTTCTACGGCATGTCGTCACAGTCTGCAATGGCGAAGCACTCTGGCGGCGTTGCAAAATACCGCGCAGCGGAAGGCAAAACTGTATTGCTACCTTTCCGTGGCAGCGTTCACGACACCATCTCTGACATTCTTGGTGGTGTGCGTTCAACTTGTACTTATGTCGGTGCAGCTAAGTTAAAAGAGTTAACTAAGCGCACCACATTTATCCGCGTACAAGAGCAAGAAAATAACGTGTTTGGCCGTGAGTAAATCAATAGTTTTAACAACTATAATTGTTGAAACAACCATAAAGTGATAATTACAACCATATCTTGATAATTATCACAACCATAATTTGATATTGCCTCTTCATAGTCTAGACTTATGTAAGTTTACGACAAAATCGTGAAGAGGCAATTTCATGACAAGCTTACCTGCGCCCTCAGCAATTACGACTTCTGCTTTAGAGTATGCATTCCATACTCCCGCTCGTAACCTAACGAAATCTCGTGGAAAAAATATTCATCGTTATGTCAGTGTAAAGATGGGTAAGAGGATTACGGTAGAATCTACTCTAGAGTGTGACGCCTGCTATCATTTTGATTTTAAACTGACAGAAATGCTATAGAGCAATCAGTTCTAAAACATTTTTGTCCAATTTCGAGTCAGTTAATAATGTGTGATTGGCGAAAAGCTCCTGTATTGCCTCTGTTGATATTATCGAATGATATTGTTTCCTATATTCCAGAACGTTACTTGTTAAACATTTCCCCATCACGGTTACGTTCTAGGAAAATTATTTTTCTAGCGCTAGCCTACTTCGATCAAACATTTGATTAAAGTACATAACTATTTGTGACCCACCTCGTTTACATATTTATTTCTCATATGAATTCGACTTCAGTATTGTTATATTTCCAGAGTTTCATATTCAGTATGCAGTGACAAACAGACCGTTCAAAAAACGCAAGTAAGCCGAGATTGATACTGTTTAGCCATTCGGCGGTTGTGACTCTATTCGCTGCAGCATGCTTAATGTAATAGTCATGCCAATGGAGGCCCGAATGCAAATAGATGGACATCATACTCTAACTTACGTTATCGCTCGGTATGCGGGGATTGAGCATACCGACGCTGAAAAAGTAGCGTATTCGGCTCAATATGTAGATGAGGCCACAAATGATAAGCCAATCCATTTTGATAATGGTGCGATGTACGACCGTATTGTATCTGCTCACAAAATGCTCGACTATCGAAACACGCAAGAGCTTGCAAATCATAAGGTATGGATACCATTTCACTTTCTTCCAGGCAACCAAGGCTTTCCTTCAAACGTTAAACCAGATGGAAGGTTTATACATCGGCTAGTTTGCAAACCAGACAGCGCTGTTGCAAGAGATATGCTGAGAATGGTGGCAACACATTGGTATAAGCCCTACGGCGTTCATCTGATGGGGATTGCCATGCATGTTTATGCAGATACTTTCGCCCATCAAGGTTTTGCTGGGGTGATCCACGACTACAACAAAGTAGATAACCTCGAATCGTCCTCCAGCTCTCTGTTACAACGAATTAAAGATGATTTGTTTAGTGGTGGGGTATCTGCTGCTTCTCCTCTTGGCCATGGTGCGGCCCTATCTTTTCCTGATAGACCTTACACTTCTTGGAATTATCTAAATGGAGAAGGGGAACACGTAGTAAGAGACAATACCTTGATATTTCTACAAGCCGCGGATGCGATGTGCAAAGCATTGCAATGTTGGAAACATGGTGACGCCGAGATCAATATCGATAATCAACCAGGTTTGACCACGCAGCAGCGCTCTTTAATAGAACACGCTTTAACAACCATAGATGATGAAGATGGTGAAGCTCGCCATACCAAGTGGCTTGAGTGGCTGCGAGAAGGAAAATTTGGCTTTGCTGCAGTCGATTTGTCGTTTGACAAGGATGGAGAGAACAGTTGGAAGCAACAGGCGAGGGGGCAAGGTTTTACACAAGACGGTAAATTTGTTTATCGCTACTCGTCATCCTTTTTAAATTCAGACTGGAAACTCTTTCATGATGCGCTCAAAACCTATCGCATAGAAGTGATCAGAGATGTCCTACCTAAGTACGGGATTTGTATCGCTTAGTGCGTCCACTCCTTAATAGTAAAAGGGAAAATACATGACTAAATGGTTTAAAGTCTCCGCTGTTACAAGGTTGAGGTTTATCACAACGGCTTCGCTGGTAGTGATAGGCCTTAGTGGCTGTGCATCGAATGAATCGATTACAATGGTGGGAGAGTACGCCAAGCAATCTACAGAAGTTCAAGACGCGCTAATCGCTGTATATGAATCTGCCGATGACGCGCGCATTAACGCTGAACTGATGAAAGCAACACGGGATGGTGTCACTGGCTCAGACCTAAATATTTCTACCATCAACAATGCCGGTCAAGAGGCTCTACTCAAAAACTTGAATACATTTTCCCAGAGTATTTATCTGCTTGCGACCGACGATAGAAGCGAAGCTCTGGATAAATACTCGGAGAAGCTAAATTCGTCGTTGGTATCTCTATCCCGGATGCCCCAAGTCGGAGAGATTGATGTAAACGACGTTGAATTACTCTCAACTAGCGTGAATGCAATCGCGCGTGCTTATACGGAGAAAAAGCGTTATGACCTATTAAAGAAAATCGTCATTGATTCAGAGAATATAGTTCAAAGCGCATTTAAATCATTAGAGGGTGAATTGGACTCTTGGAAGAAAGCGACAAGGATTTCTTTGGAAAAAGAACTGCGTATTCGCCTGTATCTACTCAACAACCCCAATCGCTGTGAAACCAGTGACAACATACGCTGTGTGACGTTCTATCATTCACTTGAAGAGCGAGCTGATGCTTACAAGAAAGCTTATGAGATCAGAGTACGTATAAACGAGCTAGATGCGAAGTTTGCAAAACTTGAACGTGCCTTAGTGGATATTCAAAAGTTGAACCAATCGATAGTCATATCTTTAAAAAATGATGACGACTTAACGAAGGACGCGGCCAAGAAAGCGCTCAAATCTACTAAGACACAGATCGATGCGATCAAAGAGTTTCGCGATAGCCTAGAGGACTAACTAATGGACCATAGCCACAACACTGTATACGCTGAATTGGAAAGTATGTATGACGAACTTCAAAGCTACCTTGACTCCGTCATGTTAGATCCAGAAGATGAGCCGTTGTTACTACAATGCGAACAACTGGGTGACCAAATTTATGCCTACAATGTGGTCATACTAGAAAACAATTCGGTCACACTCGCTAAAGGACAAGGAAGTCTTAAGGAGCTTATCAATCAAGCGAAAGGAGCGAAGGAAGCTTTAAAGAGCGCGGAAGACAAGGTTAAAGTGCTAGCTCAGGTAGCTAATGCAATCGATAAGGTATTAGTACAGTTGGCTAAATTCTTATAAGCGTTTTCGTTTTTTGCATCTTAACACCTATGTAGTGGATGGATTTAATTAGCCACTCAATTAGAGGTTTTGCAATACTTTGTGTATTTAATTAAATGCTAATTTAGTCAAATCGCTGAGAAAGTTCTGTCCAGAAACGTGTTTCAGCGGATGGTCAAGACTTTGTGATCATCGAGCGATTCTGTCGTACCTTAATTACCAAGCAACTTTGTCATATGTTAACTAGCGGCTGAATTTGTCGGTGAGGAGAGGGGATGTAGGGGTATTTCTCTGTAAGAAAGTTTCCTACATAAAAATTTGGTCTCGATACTGCGTATCACAAAAATATCAACTTATGGTTGTTTTGGTTGATATCAATATATGGTTGTTTTGTGGTTAAGTTACTGATTATAAATAATTATGAAATATCACTTTATGGTTGTTGATGCAACCATAATTAATCAGAGCCGCTTTTGCGGCTCTGATTAATTATGCCCCTCACTACGAAGAGTGTATCGCGCTGTTAAAAAGAAAATAATTGCCTAGCAAGAAAAAAGCCGCCAAAAATAGGCGGCTAAAAGTGTGCAAGCAAAGGTGCTGTTTAAGTCGAACCTGTCTTTCGCTACAAACAATAGACTGAAAAGGTGAGGTGCTCAACCCTGTCGTTCATGAAATTAGATTTGCAACAAGGTGTATATGTAATTGTTGCATGTATAACTTGCATGGGTTCATTAGATATTCAGCTAGAACCACTTGGGATAACTCAGGTCAAGGCTTGGCGAGTGTAGGTAGTAGACGGTTTATAATAGATTATGCAGTTTAAAATATCAGCCAGCACCGAAATGGTTTTGGTACTGGCTGAGTTTTTCTCTGGATGTTGGTGTCTTCAATTACGTCAAATAACCGTTCCACTCTTTGCTGTATGAGCATTGGGTACAACGTCTTTATTTAACCAATGGCTGATTACTTGCTGTAACGCATTTAATGACGTCGGTTTCTCTAAACGACCGTCCATCAGCTTGCTAATCATTTCTAGCTCACGTTCGCCAGATTCACCTGACAGCGCAATGATCGGAATCTGCGGAGAATGCGCCTTAATGATTTGGCTGGCTTCAAAACCATTCATAACTGGCATTTGAATATCCATCAAGATCAAATCGATGGAATTCGCTTTAAAGATTTCTACTGCATTTTCACCGTTGTTTGCCTGCAAGTTGTTAACACCAAGTTGGTTCAGATACATTTGAACTAGTGAGCGTTGTACTTCTTTATCGTCAACGATGAGCACAGTGGGTGCTTTGTTATTGATTAGAAATGACTTATCGATTGGTTGTATATCGTCAACGGTTCTTTGCTCTGTATTAGGTTTAGGTTGTTGCCAACTTTTGAAATCAGGAGTACGAAGCGAGTCGGCTTGGGGAGCATTGGGTACCATAGGAAAGTATAAGTGGAATTCAGTAAACTCCCCCAGTTTCGATTTGCATTCAACTCGGCCGCCAAAAGAGCGCATGACACGCTGGCAATAGCCGAGCCCCAGACCGCTGCCTCCGCTTTTTTGATAAGAGAAAAAGTCATCGAAAATCTTATAAGAAATGGCGTCGTCAATCCCCGGGCCTGTATCTCTGAAGATTAAAATATTTTCATAAGTACCGATTTGAGTTGTGATCTCAATTTGGCTATTTGGGTAGGAATCAAAATAATAAATTGCGTTACGAATCAAGTTGAAAATAACAAAGTTGAATAAGGTTTCATTAAGTTTTGCTACGAAGTCATCTTGTTGTGGTAAGTGAATTCGCTCAATTACTTTCTCGTTCTCAAAGCCATATTGACTGACCGCCTGATCAACGGCTTTGTGGATCGACGTCATCGTAATCGGTTCGTGTTCAGGTGAACTATCGCTGACCTCGCGCAAGATAATATCAATCAACTGCCGCCCACGTTGAATAGCCGCTTGGCCGTTCTCAATATCCTGTTTAATTTGTTGTGCGGGCGCTTGACTATCAATATGTTGCTTTAAAATTTCAAAATGTAATTGTACTTGAGCGAGCGGGTTACGCATTTCATGCGCAATTGAATTCGCTAATGCGCGACTTTGGCAGACACGTCTATCCGCTTCAATAATACTTTGTATTCGTGTTAGCAAGGTTTGAAGTGCAGCGATTTCTTCATTAGAAAACATCTGGTTATTGATTTTGTGTGGCGAGATTAATAAATGTGTGACCAATTTGCTGTGGCCAAACAGCGGCATAACCAACGCTGTATTGTTTGAGCTCATTTTGTCATAGAGGGCTTTGATCGAGTTTTTTGCCGCGGTTTTGTTGTCTAATTTTTCAAACAATTCATCAAACACTAGTGCGGTTTGTTTGGATGAAAGGTAACGTTCGTAGACGGTTTCGTTATAGTTACTATTAACGAACTGCAGCTTATCATCGGCGATGTACAATAACTGGCCTAAACGGCGCATCGCATCATCAATTGACCGCTTGAAATCGTCTTCCAAAGCGAGAATTTGCTCTACAGGAGTCTGCTGATTGCCGTAAATCAGTAAAGAGGCGTAACGGCTCAAGCGTTTGTAGAGTGGATTCCAAGTAATACCAATAAGTGCACAGAGTGGTATTGCAATCAGCCATTGGTTGCTGTCGGTGAGAGGGATGAAGATCGCGCCGAGCGGTATGAATAAAACCCCACATACTAACGCAGTATTGAGACACAGGTAAGCAAGGTATTTCACACTGTAGAAGCGTGAAGTGATAAGAGCATAGCCAACAAACATCATTTCGCTGATGGAGAGTGCCGGAGGCAGCCAAGTGAGTGAAAAGTTTTGAAGGAAAAAAGGCATTGCGACTTGCATTACGAGTGTTGAAAGCATGAATACCAAGATTCCTGCAATCATATAATTGGTTTTAGTCAATATGAGTTTACTGCTGTTGGCTCGTAAGGCGACTATGTTGGCTAAAGTAAGAGCAAGAAAGCTCATTAGTCCAATAAAAAAATACTTTGTATGAGGACCAAATTCGATAACGAACTGACTGGGACCCGTAATCTCGACATGTTTTATGGTCAAATCAGGAAGGAAATTAATATAAAGGGAATAAAACGTCAGGATAATAAAGAATGTTTGTTGCCATAAGCGTACCTTATTTTTGAGCTGATCGGGTAATAGTCGGTAAGAAAAGTAACATGCAAAGGCAAACGCAGAAAAAGAAGCGAGGTTGGCAAGTTTGGCCATAAATACGGCCGATGAAGCTCCAAGAATAGGCAATAAATCAGTATGAAAGTAGGCATTACTGCTGATCCACGCAACGATACATATCGAATATGCTATGTAGGGTAGGTGATGTGTCCCCCAGATCACTTCATTTTTTTGTTTAAGACGATAACAATAGTAGGTTAGCCAGACTAGTACCATAGCTACCGCTGTGATAAGCGTTATTGCCTTAGGATAGAGAATTGGCTCTAAGCTGAAATTAAGCATACTCTTCCTTTTTGATTAAATCGTACTTTCTGCTTTGAGAAACCGCATGTTTATAGTCACGAAAATCGGCATTACTGAAGACGCGGTTCATTGATTCGAAATTCCAGAAACCACGATAAGTTTTTACTCCGTCGTTATTCAGATCGCAATATCCACAATGGAAGTACGCTTTCGGGTTAATAGCTTGATAAAAACTGAGCATGAAGGGTTGTTCGATAATGGTGAAACCGATTTTGTATCCTACCTGATGCATTACTTGCATGAATTTTTTTTGAGCAAGATAGAGAAAATAGAGCTTTTGCTGAGCGTTACCACTGACGGTTAAACGCAGCACTTCACAGACCGCTCGCTTATCAGCCAATTGTAGCTGGAATTGCTGATCGAATTCTGGGAGAGAGTCGCATTTCGACAGTGCTGGTTTGAAAAGCTGTAATTCCATCAAAACATCGTAACTATGATCGGGTAAGCAGAACTGCCACTGCTTATTACTGAACTGTGGCACATAGCTGAGCCAAGTCTGATTTACTGACCAATCTTGTACCAACATTGAAGCGACCAGTGTGGGAGATGCTTCGTTATTAGGATGCTTGAGTAAAACAAAGTGCTTCCCTTTTTGTGATAAGGACAATAAAGGCAGCATCTCGTACCACTTTTCGCCTTTAATAAATAGCTCAAGATTGCTCAAGGTGATCGCATCTTTGATGGGCACTTTTTGCGGGTGACTGGGCGTTGTGACCCAAAGTTCAGAATCCTCTATCTGGTCGATCAAAAAACCACGGTAAGCACAGTCTTTAAGTGGCAGTTCGATACGAGGAGGAGCATCTGCTTCGATAGGGAATAGTGTTTTTATAGCCGCAATTTCGCATTCACACCAGAAATCTAGCCAATGCGAATAACACTCGCTGACGGCTTGCTCAAGATGTGCTATCTCTTCATCTAATGTATTCGGATAGCGCCGGATGAGCTCTCGGTAGTCCATCAATTCAAACAGTACTGAGAAGCTTTTATTGTGATGTTCAGGAAATAGGTTGAGTAATTGGTTTTTGCGGTGATCTGTAACGGCGCGGAAAAGATCAGCCCGTTGCTGTGGTTGATAAGTATTGATGACGAACTCTACCAGAGCCCGCTGTTTTTTTTCAATAGGCAGACTGCTTGTCAGCCGTGAGCCTAAAGATGATATTATTTTCATAGAGTTAACCTAGCCTAGGTTTATTTAATTATTTTTTATTAGTTTTATTAGATAGGCTCCAGTAAATGAGACTTTGATTTAGGAGGGTATTTGGCGTCACGTCAGTTAGTAGCAGTAACCGCGATTTTATTTGTACCTAACATCCTAAGTACCAGTTGCATATCCGCAGCAAGTTTACTACTTGCACTTACCCTCCACAACAGCGTTTTATAATAAAAGCCTTCCGAAGAAGGCTTTATCTATATGGTTAATTTATCAATTATTATCGTATCAATAGCATCGGTACGCTTGATTCGGCTAAGAGCCGAGTGGTGTTACTGCCAACAAAAAACTGACGAAGTTTAGAGTGTCCAAACGCGCCCATGACGATCATGCCAAGTTGGTTTTGTTGTTGGTACTGAAGAATCGCCTTATGAACTTCGCCAGATAAGCACGCTTCCACAACGTGAATACCGTGTTCACACAATTTTTCGGCGGCAGCTTTAAACGCGATCGCTTTATCGTGGTTATCTTCCACCATCACCAAATGGCACTCCAGCCCTTTTAGCAGCGGTGTTTTAATGGCTTTATCCACTAGTTTTTGGCTAATTTCACTGCCATCAAAGGCTAATAGATAGCTTTGTGGTGGTGTAAAATCACCCGTTGCCACTAAGGTGTGCGACTTCATTGTACGCACGATACTCTCTAATTGAGATCCAACAGCCATGGCGTCGTTTTGGTGCACTTCACCTGATTTACCGACCACCAATACACGAATTTCGTTTTCAAGATCAAGCAAAGTCTCCAGCAGGTTGCCGTGCTTTTGCAGTTTATGCACATCTTGTAAACCTTGTTCATGAGCTTTGGTTTCTAGCTCATTGAGTAACGCTTTACCGTGCCTTAAGGCCAGTTTAGAACGCTTTTCGTCTAGTTCAATAAGCTCTTTCAGTAGCTGTTCTCGGCTGCCTAAACCGATGTTACCAGACAGCTCACTTTCGGTTTGATTGGCCGCTTTATCAAGTACGTGCAGTAAGGTTAACGGTGCTTGTAAGCTTTTGGCGGCCCACACGCTTAAATTGGCGACCGACTGTGAATAAATCGATCCATCGATGCAAGCAATAATATTGGTCATAATCTGTTCCTTAATGTCCGCCCATCAGCTTTTCAACTTCTTCTGGCTTACCATGCACGCCGAATTTATCGACAATCGTTGCTGTTGCTTCATTCATACCGATGATGTTTACATCGGTCCCTTCGCGTCGGAATTTGATAACAGCACGATCTAGCGAAGAAACCGAAGTAATATCCCAAAAGTGCGCTGCAGAGAGGTCGATAGTGACACGCTCTAAGACCTCTTTGAAGTCAAACGCGTTCATAAATTGATCTGACGAAGCAAAGAAGACTTGCCCAACAACACGATAGGTACGCTCTTCTCCATTTTCAGAGAGTTCACTTTTAACCACCATGAAGCGGCCAATTTTGTTAGCAAAGAAAAGAGAAGCAAGCAGCACGCCGACACCGACACCGATCGCTAAGTTATGGGTTGCAACCACAACAACAACGGTCGCGATCATCACGATGCTGGTAGAAAGTGGGTGAGTTTTGAGATCCTTTACCGAACTCCAAGAGAAGGTTCCAATGGAAACCATGATCATTACCGCCACTAAAGCCGCCATCGGGATGAGCTTGAGCCAATCACTTAAAAACACCACCATGATGATCAGTAGAATACCGGCGCAAAAAGTAGAGAGCCTGCCGCGTCCGCCAGATTTAATGTTGATGATCGATTGACCAATCATCGCACAACCAGCCATGCCTCCAAGAAAGCCGGTGGCAATGTTGGCGATACCTTGGCCTTTACATTCACGATTTTTATCACTGCTGGTGTCGGTTAAATCATCAACAATAGTTGCTGTCATCATTGATTCTAATAAACCGACAACGGCCAATCCGGCTGAATAAGGAAATATAATCCATAAGGTTTCAAGGTTGAGCGGAACATCTGGCCATAAAAATATCGGCAAAGTATCTGGTAATTCACCCATATCGCCCACAGTGCGAATATCAATGCCAAAGCTGATAGCAATCAGAGTTAAGGCGATAATGCACACTAATGGCGAAGGTAGCAATTTGCCAACCACAGGAACGTAAGGGAACAGGTAGATAATCGCCAGCCCACCGAGTGTCATGGCGTAAACATGCCATGTTACATTGGTCAGCTCTGGTAATTGCGCCATAAAAATCAGAATCGCCAGCGCGTTCACAAACCCCGTCACGACCGAACGTGATACAAAACGCATCAAATCGCCCAGTTTGAGGTAACCGGCCAGTATTTGTAGAACCCCGGTCAAAACAGTGGCTGCCAGTAGATATTGCAAGCCATGCTCTTTGACTAAAGTGACCATCAACAGCGCCATTGCACCAGTGGCTGCTGAGATCATGCCGGGACGTCCACCGACAATTGAAATGATCACGGCAATACTGAATGAAGCGTAAAGGCCGATTTTAGGGTCTACACCCGCGATGATAGAAAAGGCTATTGCCTCAGGAACTAATGCTAACGCAACGACAGTGCCAGCTAGAACATCCCCTCGCACATTGGAAAACCAATCGCGCTTAATATTTTGTAGCATACTTAATCTCTAAAAAATGAAATAAAAAGGTGAGTTGTGAGAGGTAAAGATCAATCTAGGGCGGCGTAAGCAGCATTCGCAACATCTCTTGGTTGATTTTGAAAATGTGATCCTAATCATTGATGTGGTGTAGGTCAACCAAACGATCACTATTTGTATTGCAGTCGCGTTATCACGCTGTTTTTCAAGCGCTGCCGGTCGTACGCGAGGATAGTTCTGGTGTTTGACTTTTATTCTTTTGCTCCTTACACTTGAACACATTCGATATTCCATATGTATTGTTTATGTGCCGCAGTTTATCTTTTTATAAATCCTTGTCTGAAGAGACGAGGCTTAAATCCTTGCTGTTGATGAAGCACAAAGGGCAGTTGTGTGTGTGTGATTTAATGAATGCGTTGCAATTAAGTCAGCCTAAGGTGTCACGCCATTTAGCAGAACTGAGAAAAAATGAATTAGTGATTGATGAGCGGCGCGGCAAGTGGGTGTACTACCAAATTAATCCTGAGCTGGAAAGTTGGATGGTGCAGATATTGGACATCACGCTGAGCCACAATGCTGCATTGATTGCGCAAGAGCTAACGCGCATTGCTCACCCATCTTGCCAAAGTGAATGAAATTTTAGCGTTGCTATTTCGCCATGGCTGTAAGTATAAAGTTGTGCGCGGCTCCCTTTTAGACTTACCGAGAGATGTGATGTATGAGTGAATTACCTGTCTGCGCAGAAGCCTCTGCAGCAGAAAAAATGAGTTTTCTCGATCGTTATTTAACCTTGTGGATTTTCCTTGCGATGGGGTTAGGGGTAGCGATCGGTGTCTTCTTTCCGCAAGTAGCGCAATGGAATGAAAATATGTCGGTCGGTTCGACCAATATTCCGCTGGCGATCGGTTTGATTTTGATGATGTATCCACCGCTGGCAAAAGTGAATTACAGCCTGCTAGGTGAAGTGACTCGTGATAAACGCGCCATCACACTCTCTTTAGTGATGAACTGGATTGTCGGGCCTATTTTAATGTTTGCGCTGGCGATCATTTTCTTACGCGATTATCCGGGTTATATGGTCGGACTGATCCTAATTGGTCTGGCGCGCTGTATCGCAATGGTGCTGGTATGGAATGATATTAGTGGCGGTAATAAAGAGTACGGCGCAGCGCTGGTGGCGCTCAATAGCGCATTCCAAATCGTCACCTACAGTTTTATGGCGTGGCTATTTATTACTGTTTTGCCGCCGTATTTTGGGCTAGAGAGCTTTGTAGTTGATATTACCATTCTCGATATCGCCGAAAGTGTACTGATTTATTTAGGCATCCCATTTTTAGCTGGCTTTTTGAGCCGCAAATGGTTGGTGGCCGCGAAAGGTGAGCAATGGTACAACGAGGAGTTTATTCCGCGTATTTCACCGATTACGCTGGTGGCACTACTAGCGACGATAGTTTTGATGTTCAGCCTGAAAGGCGAGATGATCATTGAGCTGCCGATGGACGTGATACGCGTTGCGATACCTTTGGTGATTTACTTCTTGGTGATGTTTTTTGTCAGCTTTTTCATTGGTAAAAAACTGGGCATTCCTTACGATCAAAATGCCTCAATTGCTTTTACCTCATCAGGCAACAACTTTGAACTGGCGATTGCGGTCTCCATTGCTGTGTTCGGTTTAAATTCCGATCAAGCATTTGCGGGTGTGATTGGGCCCTTGGTTGAAGTGCCGGTGTTGATTGCCTTGGTCAACGTCGCGCTGCGCATGAAAAAGAAATATTATGCCATTCATCCTAGTGATAAACCGCATAATGCTTAAGGCAGAATGGGGACGTAACGGATTTAAACACCGGATTGGTCTTCCGAAAAAAATCAAAGGCTGCGAATTTGCAGCCTTTTTACCAATGAGCAATATCATTACGAACGGGTTTTCTGACTCGCTAAAAGATCGGCAATCGCTTGATCTTTTTGGTGGCGCACATCTAAGCCAGTGACAAAATAAATCGTGTACTCACAAACGTTGCGCGCGTGATCGCCAATCCGTTCGACCGCGCGACCTATCCACGTGATCTCCAAAATGGTTTGATAGTGAGTGCCTTGCACCAGCATATCTTTATCATTTTGACGCAAAATATCGCCGTAGCTGTTGTCGATTTGTTTATCTAACATTGCTGCTTCTAGCGCATCGTGTGCATTGAGATCGTGAAAAGCGTTCATCGATTTTTGCAGCATATTGATCACGTTCGCGTTAATTGTTTCAAACGCATCTTCTTGTAATTCAATGCCATCAAAATAGTCTTTGTCACCCGGATGGTGCTCCTTTAAACGCAACACAGCATGGGCGATCCGTTTAGATTGATCGCCAATTCGTTCAAGATCCATTATCGCTTTCATGATCGAAAACACCGCACGTAAATCGCGGGCTGCGGGTTGGCGTTTGACTAAAATATCAATGCAGCGTTGATCAATGGCCAGTTCTAACAAATTGATATTATGATCGTGTTCAATTACTTGCTTGGCCAGTTCGGTATTGCCTGTCATAAACGCATCGAGTGCGTCCCGCACCTGTACGATGACTAAATCACCCATATTCACCACGCTATCCACAATAGAGCGCATTTCGCTATTGTAGCTATGAGAGGTGTGCCCATCGACACCATGAGTTGTCATAAAGTTCTCCTAAAACAGTCGTTAACCGAAACGGCCAGTAATGTAATCTTCAGTGCGGCTATCACGTGGGTTGGTGAACAACTCACGTGTTTCGCTCAGTTCAACCAAGTTACCTAAGTGGAAGAAGGCGGTTTTATCTGAAACGCGCGCCGCTTGCTGCATGTTGTGTGTCACCATCGCAATGGTGTAGCTGCCTTTGAGCTCATCAATCAGATCTTCAATGATCGAGGTCGCGATAGGGTCAAGCGCCGAACAAGGCTCATCCATCAAAATCACTTCAGGGTTAACCGCAATCGCACGAGCAATACACAAACGCTGTTGCTGCCCACCAGATAGCCCGGTGCCCGGTGCTGATAAGCGATCTTTGACTTCTTTCCACAAGCCAGCGCGGCGTAAGCTGGTTTCGACGACTTCGTCTAAATCGGATTTGTTATCCACTAGGCCATGTAATTTAGGGCCATAGGCGATATTGTCATAAATCGATTTTGGAAAAGGATTAGGCTTTTGGAACACCATGCCAACTTGAGCGCGCAGTTGCACCACATCTAAGCTAGGGTGATAAATATCTTGCCCATCCAAGGTAACTGAACCTTCAACACGAGCCGTGTCGATGGTGTCGTTCATACGATTTAAACAGCGTAAAAAGGTCGATTTACCGCAACCTGAAGGGCCGATAAAGGCGACCACTTCATGCTCAATGATATCCATATTGATGCCGTGTAGCGCCTTGGTTTCACCATAGAAAACTTTCACATCACGCGCGGCCATTTTAATTTGTGTGGCTTGGGCGGCTTCTTTAGCTGTGCTCTTTACCTGTGGTATCTCAAGGGAGTGTTTGTTCATAATAGCTTCACTTATCATCTTTATTACCACCGAGTTTCAAAGCGTCGACGCAACCAAATCGCCAGCGCGTTTAAGCTAATCATTAATGCTAACAATACGGTGATTGCAGCAGACGTTCTTGCTTCAAAAAAGTTACGCAGTTCGTTACCTTGCCAGAGGAAAATCTGCACTGGTAGCGCGGTTGATTGATCGAGCGGTGTCGCAGGTACGCTGGCGACAAATGAGCTCATGCCAATCAAGAGCAGTGGCGCAGTTTCACCTAATGCTTGGGCGATACCCAAAATGGCCCCAGTCAAAATGCCCGGTAGTGCCAAAGGTAATACGTGATGGAAAACGGCTTGAGTTTTGGACGCGCCGATACCCAGAGCTGCTTGGCGAATGGATGGCGGAATGGCTTTTAGAGTTGAACGCGTTGCAATGATCACCGTCGGCAACGTCATGAGGGTTAGCACCAAGCCGCCGACAAATGGTGCCGAAAGCGGTAACTTAAACCACAAAATAAACACTGAAGCCCCCAGTAAACCAAACACGATAGAGGGCACTGCCGCCAGGTTGTTGATGTTCACTTCAATCAAATCGGTGAGTTTATTTTTGGGTGCAAACTCTTCCAGATAAATCGCTGATGCGACGCCAATCGGAACGGCTAAGACCATCACAATTAACATCATAAACACCGAGCCCATAAAAGCGCCGGCCAAACCAGCCGAAGCTAATGAGCTGCGAGAATCGACGTTCATAAACAATGCAGTACTGAACTTGTTTTGGATAACGCCACGCTCAGCAAGCTCATCGGCCCATGCGCGGGTACGAGCACTCAACTGCTGACGAGAGTCGGGGAGGTCACGGTCGATGTTGCCTTTCAACCACACATCGACGTTGGCTTCCGCCAGTAAATCAAGACGTAAGGTTTGGCCGACCAGTGAAGGATCATTGACTATCATATCGCGTAAAGCAAAACGCTCGCCGCTGGTGATCAATTTGATCGCATCACGCTGGTAGCGAGTCACTTCAGGGATTTCATTAGCCAAACTGTTGACAATAATACGGTTGAAATTAACCATGCCAACACTGCTTTGCCATGTCAGCATGCGCTGTCTGAATTGTGCCGGGCTCTCATCGCTTTGCTGGATGGGCTTAGGATCAATTTTCACCACATCTGGGTCAAAATAGACATCTAATGTCACGGTGGCTTGCCAAAATGCCGGAATGCCTTTGGAAAGAATCGAAGTAAATAGTATCGCCACAAAACTTAACGCTAAGGCAACCGCGCCAATACCGAAAGCTCTAAAGCGGCGTTCACTGTTGTGACGTTTTTTCAGCGAGCGAGCAATGCGCTGCTTGGTTTCGTCACGCCGTGCTAAGATGTTATCCTTTGAAAGGTTAGAAGTACTCATGGTGTTTTCCATAGTGTTACTCATACTGTTCGCGGTACTTACGCACGATAACGAGCGCGATCACATTAAGGCATAGCGTGATCACAAACAGGGTTAAACCAAGTGCAAAGGCCACTAAGGATTGTGGGCTAGCAAAATCGGTATCGCCGGTCAGTTGGTTGACGATGGTAACCGTCATGGTAGAGACTGCTTCGAATGGTTTGGCGGTCAATACTGGGCTGTTTCCGGCAGCGAGAACCACAATCATGGTTTCACCAATCGCACGGCTGGCGGCGAGCAAAATAGCGCCAGTGACACCGGGTAGCGCGGCGGGTAGAACCACTTTGCGAATGGTCTCTGATTTGGTTGCGCCAAGGCCAAGCGAGCCATCTCTTAGTGTTTTGGGCACTTGAGTAAGAATGTCGTCGGATAGAGAGGAAATAAAGGGAATCACCATTAAGCCCATCACAATCCCCGCTGTTAGAGCGGAGGTGGCACGAATATCGATATGGAGCCACTGTCCCAATTCGCTCAGAAAGGGACCTACGGTGATTAAAGCAAAAAAGCCGTAGACGATGGTGGGAATGCCTGCGAGCACTTCAATAATCGGTTTGGCTATCGAGCGAACGCGACTTGGCGCATATTCAGCCAGATAAATGGCGCACATCAGGCCAATAGGAATAGCGACGATTAAGGCAATCAACGCGATTAAAAAGGTTCCTGCTAGTAATGGCAACATACCAAAGCCGGTTTGGTTCTCTGTTCCTACGGTTGAGAAACGTGGGTTCCAAGTCGTACCGAAGAAAAATTCGCTCGGGCTAACAAAACTAAAGAAACGTAACGCTTCTCCAACCATAGAAAGAACAATGCCTACCGTGGTTAAAATCGCCACACCAGAACACAGAATCAGCAGTATATGCAGTGCACGTTCGACTGTGTTGCGTGCGCGAAGATCAGGGCGAATTTGTCGAGTGCTGAAGACTAATCCGGCCGCGGCAACCGTTGCCATCAAACCAGTGAGTAATAAATAGCTGCGTTGTTCTAACTGCTTTAAGTAGTCTGCGGTGGTAATTTCTTGAGGAGAAAAGCTATCGAGTACAGCGAAACCGCTGGCGATATTATGCAGTTTATTCATCAGTACGTGAGCACCCTCCACGGCCGTTGGCTGCAGATCCGTAGGAAGGCTATCAACTACCATTTGCTGAATCAGTATGGGAGAACATAGGCTCCATACGATCCAAATTAACAAAGCAGGAACCACACACCAAAGTAGGGTTAGCATGCCGTGATAAACAGGGCGAGAGTGTAAACGCTGAGTTCCAGCATTGGTTGATGCTACTTTTTTACTGCGCGTCAGCCCTAAGTGGTAAGCCAGTGTCATTACCGCCAGTAGTACCACCATCAGCATCAGATTATTCATTGTTATTCTTACCTTATTAAAGCGTTAGCTTGAGCCGAAAACACTGGCCCAAGCTAATCAGAGAGCCTTAAAGGAGTTTGCGATTTTTAATGTTTTGCGACACCTGGGCGCGCTCTTTATCATCCATTGGGATAAGGCCTGCCGCTTCAAGTTGGCTACCCGTTGCGCCCATTTGTTCGCTCACAAAAAACTGTGCGTATTCGAGGATTCCCGGTACTACACCGACATGAGCATTCTTGATGTAGAAGAACAGTGGTCGAGAAACTGGGTATTGTCCGCTGCCAATGGTATCTAAGCTTGGTGTCACGCCGTTAACGGTCGCCACTTTCAAGCGGTCACGGTTTTGGTCGTAGAAGCTTAGGCCAAATACACCAAGTGCATTTTTCTGAGCATCAAGACGAGCGAGGGTTTCGGTATAATCGCCAGCGACTTCAACTACGCGGCCATCGGTGCGAATCGCATTACAGAAGTTGCCTTTGGCTTTTTTGTCCATCGCTTTGACTTCGGCAAAAGTCTCACAACCTGGGTGAACGACTTTCTCTTCGTACACTTCACGCGTGCCGTGGTTAGAGCCAGGGATCACAAGCAGAATTTCTTGGTCAGGAAGAGATGCGTCAATTTGCTTCCAATTGGTGTAAGGGTTTGAAACCATTTTGCCGTTCTGTGGAATTTGTGCTGCACCCGCTTTAAACACATGCTCTGGCTTAAGGGCAAAAGTGCCACTGTCGGAACGAGAAGCGAACACGATGCCGTCATAGCCGACTTTGACTTCAATGATTTCTGTCACACCATTGGCGCGGCAGCTTTCAACTTCAGAAGATTTAATTGCGCGTGATGCGTTGGCGATGTCAATTGTATTAACACCGACACCTTGACAGAACTGACGTAAACCGCCACTTGAACCACCTGAACCGACCACTGGCGTGTTAAATTGTGGGAAGGTTTGGCCGAACTCTTCTGCAACGATAGAAGAAAATGGCAAAACGGTTGAAGAGCCAGCGATTTGGATCGTATCACGTGCCATTGCTTGGGCAGAGATCGCGGTTGCGATGGTTGAAGCAAGCAAAAGCGCATTGCGTCCGAACTTCATAATATTTCCCTCATTAAATTTCATAACCGTAGACTGTTTTGAAAAGTCTTCCGTAAGCAGCTTTGTATTGTTTAGCTGAGGTGAATTTTGAGAGGGCAATGTGACAATAAAATAGACTTTATGTGACAAATTTATGACTGGTCGGGCTTTTTTTGTTTTATAAGTAGATTGTTTTTATTAAAAATCAGCAGGATATATTTATTTATTCAGTAATTATGGGGTGATTGAATGTTTAACGGTGTGAAATATTTG